>CADBFL010000001.1 GCA_902793875.1 uncultured Eubacteriales bacterium
TGGTGCGCCCGGCGGGATTCGAACCCGCGGTCTTCGCCTTCGGAGGGCGCTACTCTATCCACTGAGCTACGGGCGCATATGTGCCGGGCGGGAGATATGTCCCGGTCCGGCGTATTTCTTCCTTTACAGGTAATCCGTCTCGTATCCCATCGGCCTGCCCATCAGGGTCTCCATCGCGTCCTCGACGGTGATGTTGCCCTTGATGACATTGTAGATGGCGTCGGAGATAGGCATCTCAACATTCAGGCTTTCGGCGAGCTCGTGCACCACCTCGGCGGTGTACATGCCCTCTGCGACCATGCCGATCTCCTTTATGGCTTCTTCAGGCGTGTGGCCCTGTCCGATCAGCCTTCCGCAGCGGAAGTTCCTTGAATGTATGCTGGTGCAGGTGACTATCATGTCGCCTATGCCCGCGAGACCGAAGAACGTCGAAGGCCTTGCTCCCATGACGACTCCCAGAGCCGTCGTCTCGGCGCAGCCTCTTGTCAGCATCGCCGCGAGAGTGTTGTCTCCGTAGCCGAGCCCGTCGATGATGCCGGAGCCTACTGCCAGCACGTTCTTTAAGGACGCGGCGAGCTCCATGCCCATCATGTCGTCGTTCAGATATACCCTGAACCTGTTGTTCATGAAGAGCTCGGCCATGGCCATGGCTGACTCCTCCTTCTGCGACGACATCGCTACGGCGGTCGGAACTCCGATGCCGACCTCCTCGGCGTGGGAAGGGCCTGAGATGCATACGTATCTGTCCATGTCGAAGTATTCGCTGATGACCTCGGACATCCTCTTGTGGGTCTTCTGCTCTATTCCCTTCGAGATGCAGGTGATTATCGCGTCTTTTCGGATGAAAGGCGCGGCCGCGCTGATGGCGCTCCTTACATGCTGGGCCGGAAGAGCGAAGATGACGAAGTCCGCGTCGCTGATGGCCTCCTCATTGGTTTTGCAGAAGTGGTAATCACCCTTCAGTTTGACGCCCGGAAGATAGTCCTTGTTTTCCATGTCGGCTTCCATGCGGGCGAGATGGTCCTGATCTATGTCGTAGATGTTGACTCTGCAGCCCTTTGCCGCAACGATCGTGGAGAGAGCTGTTCCGAAGCTGCCTCCGCCTACGAATGCTACTGTCTTCATGTCGGTCCCCTTTATGAGTCGTTCTCCGGATTAACCTGAGACCAATTGTACACTTTTTGCATAAGCAAAGCAAAACGGACCGTTATGTGATAGAATGGGTAGCGTGAAAAAGGAAGGAGACTTCAATGGCAACCAACAAAAACAGAAAACAGCTGAAGTTCGTACTCAACGATAAGGACTACGAAGCGTTCGGACGCTACCGCATAATGTACACGGCTCAGGGCCGCAGGATGGTGATGAGACAGCGCATCACGTATATCATATCGGGCATCTGCATCGCAGCGCTCTTTTATGTGTTCCCGGTATCCCAAAGCTTTACCAGGATCGCATATGTGGTCGCGGCGGTCATAGGCATCGGCGGAGCGATATTCGCCGAAAAGATCGTTCTCAAGCAGCAGAGGCAGGCGATCGAGCGCGCGGAAGCCACCGCCGACTCGGTCAATCAGCCAGAAAACACGGTGCGCTTCGATGACGAGACCTTCGAGACGAAGGCCGGGGATGATGTACAGACCTTCAGATATGCAGACATCGGACTCATCGACCTGACCGAAGAGGCCATCTACGTATGGATGAGCGATGAGATGATCATGCCTGTGCCTCTCCACGCCTTCAGGAGCCTGGACGACATGAAGGAGCTCTACAAGTGGATCAAGGCAAAGATAAAGGAGCAGGGCGGCGCAGCCGGAGACGACGATAAATAGTCAACCAGTGTATTTTGTGAAAAACAACAAAAAATCTCTGATTTTTAGTTGACATCCAACACAAGTGTTGCTATAGTCACAAATGAACTTATTCTATGAAAGGAGCGCATCCACATGAGAACAAACATGATGATGACAATGGGAATGATGGGCATGTGCATGCGCAGAGCCGATGAATAGCATAGGATAAGGTCGTAACGAATAAAACCGGAACTATGAGTTTTCTCATGTGATGCAGGCGGACAGGTCGTTAAGGCCGGTCCGCTTTTTTACACTCAGAACTATAGACAGAAGCTATAACGGAAAGGGATAACAATTGAGCGAGCACATAATCAGTCTTCAGGGAGTGACCAAGGAATTCGATACCAAAGGGGGCAAAGTGGTCGCGCTGAAGGACATAGACCTGAATATCGAAAAAGGGGATTCGTACGGGATCATCGGGCTCTCCGGAGCCGGCAAGTCCACTCTCGTAAGGACGATCAATCTGCTTGAGGAGCCGACCGAAGGAAAGGTCCTCTTCGACGGGAAGCTGCTCACAGGGCTTTCGGCGAAGGAGCTCAACCTCGAGAGGCGGAGGATCTCGATGATATTCCAGCAGTTCAACCTGCTGATGCAGAGGGACGCGGTCGGCAACATCTGCTTCCCTCTGGAGATCGCCGGAGTGCCGAAGGCCGAGGCTGCCGAAAAGGCACGGGAGCTTCTGAAGGTAGTCGACCTCGAGGAGAGAGCGAATTCATATCCGTCGCAGCTCTCGGGAGGACAGAAGCAGAGAGTGGCCATCGCAAGGGCGCTGGCATCGGACCCCGAAGTCATACTCTGCGACGAGGCCACATCGGCCCTGGATCCGAAGACCACAAGATCGATACTGGCGCTTCTGAGAAAGATCAACGAGGAGCGCGGCATAACCCTGGTGGTCATCACGCACGAGATGGAGGTCATCAAGCAGCTCTGCAACAAGGTGGCGGTCATAGAGAACGGCGAGATAGTCGAAAGAGGAGATGTCCAGGAGATGTTCAGAAAGCCTAAGACCAAGGCCGCCAGAAAGCTCTTCTTCCCGGACGGACAGGTCACGGAGAAGCCTCTTGTGAGGACATCGACAAAGAACAGGGTGAGGCTTGTATACGATGAATCCACCGCGGGCGAGCCTATAATCGCCAACATGATCATGGAACTCGGGGCGCCGGTGAACTTCCTCTACGCCAACCTCGACGTTCTCGGAGGAGCCCAGAAGGGACAGATGGTCATATGCCTGGCAGAAGACGCGGCGACTGCCGCGAAGCAGAAGGAATACCTCAGGGCGAAGGGAGTGGACTTCACTGAGATAGAGGAAGATGAGATCGACCACCACGGAGAGGAGGGTGATGCGTAATGGATGCACAGACATTGATCCGGCTGCTCGGAGAGGGCACGGTCCAGACGCTGATCATGACCCTGGTCGGGACGCTCGTATCGTATCTGATCGGACTTCCGGTGGGCGTGTCGCTCATAGTCACAGGGCCCAACGGCATAAAGCCGGCTCCGCTGTACAACAGGACGATGGGCTTCATCGTCAACGTGATCAGATCGATGCCGTTCCTCATACTCATGATCGCCGTCATGCCTTACATAAGGAAGGTGATCGGGACGGGAATAGGGACATCCGCCACCACGGCGGCGCTGATAGTAGCGGCGTGGCCTTTCGTAGCCAGACTGGTGGAGCAGAGCCTGCTCGAAGTCGACTCCGGGGTCATCGAAGCCGCCCAGGCCATGGGGGCCGGCACCATGCAGATAGTCCGCAAGGTGCTGCTCCTGGAGGCAAGACCGTCGCTCATAAACGGAGCGGCAGTCGCGACCATCACCATACTGGGATACTCGGCGATGGCCGGTACGCTCGGCGGCGGAGGTCTCGGAGACATAGCCATCAGATTCGGCCACTACAGGTTCCAGCCTGATGTGATGTGGATAACGATACTCGTGCTGGTCGTGCTTGTGCAGATAATGCAGGAGATCGGCGTGAAACTGGCGGGCAGACTTGACAACCGCCTGAACTAGCTATCAGATAACACTGAAAATAAAGAGAAGGTAAAACTCATAAGGGGAAAGGAGAACTGACATGAAGAACATCAAAAGATTCAGCATTCTGGCACTCGCGCTCGTACTCGCTCTCGGCGTTTTCAGCGCATGCGGCAAGAGCGGCGGCGGTGAAGAAGGCGGAGACGACAGCGCGGACAAGACCATCACAGTGGCGGCATCGCCTACGCCTCACGCAGAGATCCTGAACTCGATCAGCGACGCTCTCGCTGAAGAGGGATGGACGCTCGAGGTCAAGGAATTTGAAGACTATGTGCAGCCTAACGTTGCAACGACCGACGGCGACGTGGACGCAAACTACTTCCAGCACGTTCCGTATCTCGATGAATACAACCAGCAGAACGGCACCAAACTCGTAGCAGTAGGCAATGTGCACTATGAGCCGATGGGCGTATACGCGGGACAGAAGAAGAGCTTCGACGAGCTGGCTGAAGGCGACAAGATCGGCATCCCTAACGATGCAACGAACGGCGCCAGGGCGCTGCTCCTTCTTCAGGACAACGGAGTCATCAAGCTCAAGGACGATGCAGGCGTGACGGCAACAGAGGAAGACATCGCCGAGAATCCTAAGAACATCGAGATCGTGCCTCTCGAAGCGGCGCAGATCCCGGGATCGCTCGAGGACCTCGCGGTCGGAGTCATCAACGCCAACTACGCTATAGGAGCGGGGCTGGACATCAAGGGAGCCCTCGCGACAGAGGCAAGTGATTCCCTCGCGGCAGACACGTATGTGAACGTGATCGTTGTGAACGAGGAGAACAAGGACAGCGAGAAGACGAAAGCCCTTGTCAAGGCCATCCAGACAGACGCCGTAAAGAAGTTCATCGAAGAAAAGTACAACGGCGCGGTAGTGGCGAAATTCTAGACAGAGGGAAGGCGAAAAAATCAATAATCGTTTATACAAAGCTCTCCTGCCTTAATGACGGGGGAGCTTTGTGCTATCATTGGGAAGCGGACAAAAAACGAAAGGCAGAGACTGAGACATGCACAAAACAGCAGTGCTGGCGGGAACGCCGGTGGATACACAGATGGGGGTGGACTTTCTTAACGGAAAGAACGAAACGGCGGCAGAGGACATGCGGATAAAGCCGCTGTACAGGCCTGTGACGGAGGACTGCGACGTCCAGCTGAGGTTCCAGTATTCGGACGACGACGAAAAGCGCGATGTCCTGGATTCCATATTTGACGCGGATATCGAAGACGGCGTCAGGGACTTTTTCATATACTGCAACTCGCTTTCGGGAGCCTTCGATTTCGACAGATACGCCATGCGAAAATCCCTTGAGAGCGGAGAGGACATCCGCATATATACCCCGCTGCAGATATACAGAAAACTCGGAGAGAACTACAGCCGGATAGGGGTCCTTGCGGCAAATAACCTGTCGGCTCATTCCATAGAGGAGGCCCTCTTGTCGTCCAACGGGGACCTGTATGTCATCGGCTCGGGAAACATGGCGATCGTAAGGGCCATAGAGGACGGAAAAGACCCGCGGCAGATCGCCGGGGAGTGCGGGCTCGCCGCTGCGGCCGCCTACATGAAGGCCTGCGGAGCTGAGGCGCTGCTTCTGGGCTGCACGCATTTTCCCTGCCTCAGGGAGGAGCTTGAAAAGATCTGCAGGCTTCCGATCATAGATCCCGCCGACATGATGTACGAAGAGCTGATGAAGCATCTCATAAGAGAGTGATAAGAGCCGGAGGTTGACGCAAGAACATGCAATAACGCAGGATTTGCGTCAACACCGATGGTGACGCGGCATCACGGCCCGCCCGAAAAGGGCGGTTTTTCTTTTTAATTGTTTATTTTGGCGCCTGAATCCTTTATTTTGCAACGGATATACTATATAATCCACTATGTATATTTATGTGCCTGAATATACGGACTTCAGGCATCAAAGAAAGCATCATTCTGAAGAAGGGACTGAATGAAAATGGATAACAATTTTGTAAAAGTCGGTAAATGGGGCGAGTGCCTCTGGGGCATCAACGAGAACGGCGGGCTCTACATCATAGAGGGTCTTGCCGGCAGCGTGGATGAAGGGATATCGCCGTGGGCTGATTCGATGGCGGCGATCACGTCCGCCAATACGGTCGGCACCGTGACATTCCCTGACGGGGCCTCTCTCGCGGGCCTGTTCAAGGGCTGCAAGAACATGGTGACTGCCGATCTCAGCGGCTTCGTCACGGACAATGTCTCGAACATGAGCTCGATGTTCGAGGGATGCGCCAACCTCAGGGAGCTCGACATCTCGTCTTTCGATACCCGCCGCTGCTCGAACATGCACGCGATGTTCAGCAAGTGCGCGAACCTGGAGGAGATCCTTCTCGCCCAGGATTTCAGCACGGAAGGAGACGGAAGCACCCGCTGCGACAGGCTGGCTGTGAAGGAATACGGCAAGTATAAAAAGGCGAAGCCTATCTACGTCGAGGGATTCAGGGTGATATATCACGACAACCTCGACGAGGACCGCACCGAAGAAACAAGGACCACGCCGGGCGTCAGATATATCATCGAAGAGCCGATGTTCAGCTCGCCGAGCGACAGGGCGGTCTTCGTTTCGTGGAACACCGACCCCGATGCGAAGGGCGCGTATTACCGTCCGGGAAAGGCCGTCGATGCGCTCGACGAGGATCTCAACCTCTACGCAGTATGGGCATGGGCCCCTGTGATCAAACAGTCCCCTCAGATCAGATCATTCACATACGGAGAAAGGATACCGTTCGAAGTCCCTGAGATCGAATCCGTTAACGATCCGGAGGTCACCGGTTATCTCGAGATAAGCGAAACAGGCGAGGAAGGGACATGGAAGGTCATCAACCACAACACCATCCTTCCTGTATCCTACAACGGATGGCTCTGCAGGCTCCACGCCTCCAACAGCGTGGGCGAGGCCGTGTCCGATCCGGTCAAGCTCAATATAAAGAAGGCGAGCATTGACGTATCCGGCATACGCTGGGTCGAAGACAAAAACATGGTCTATGACGGCACGCCGAAGGAGGTCCATATCGAGGGACTGCCTGACACCATCGAGCCGAGGTACGAGGGCAACGTCGCCACCGACGCGGGCACGTATACCGCGAGCTACGCGTTCGTCTTCGACAGGGACAACTTCAACGAGCCTGTCACGGTAAGAGAGCACGAGTGGACCATCCGCAAGGCTGCCCTCGACATGTCGCAGGTGCGCTGGAACTACACGGGCGCATTCAGATATGACGGCACGGCCAGGAGCGTGGAGCTCACCGGCCTGCCTGAGGGAGTCACCGCGATCTATGAGAACAACGTCGCGACGGATACCGGCGTGTATACCGCGACGGCGATGCTCAACTACGATTTCAAGAATTACGAAAAGCCGGCAGACATAGTCCCGTGCGTATGGGAGATCAGAAAGGTCACCATCGATGCGAGCTCTATCCGCTGGTCGGATTATGACGACTTCGTTTATGACGGCAACCCTAAGGGCGTGTATATCACGAACCTGCCTGACGACGCGGAGGTCGTATACGACGGGGCCGAAGAGACTCTCGCCGGCAAATACCTGGCAAGAGCGGCCTTCATCGGCAACTACAATACGAATGCTCCTGCGGAGTACGAGTGGGAGATCGCCAAGAGGCACTACGACCTCAGCAACGTCAGATGGACCGAGCAGAGGGACTTCTCGTATGACGGAGAGCCTCACGGCATAGTCCTCACAGGCGTTCCCGAGGATCTGCAGGTAAGATATTCGGGCAATGTGGGAGTGACTGCGGGCAGCTATACCGCAAGGGCGGTGTTCATCAATCCGGACACTCACAACTACATCACGCCTGCCGACATGACCATGGAATGGCAGATAAGCAAGAAGTTCGTCGACATGTCGCAGGTCCGCTGGGATTACGAGGGAGCGTTCACATACGACGGAGAGGCGAAGGCCGTTTCGCTGGTCGGACTGCCTGAGGGCATAGGCGTGGATTACGAGAACTTCATGGCCTTCGATGCGGGCGAATACAACGCGCGCGCGATCCTGAGGTATGACGAGGACAATCTCGACGTCGAGTGGCCTGCGGACTGCCAGTGGAGGATCAACAAGAAAAAGATCGACGTGTCCGGCATCTACTGGGATTACAGCGACGCGTTCACGTACACCGGAAGAGAGCACGCCGTTTATCTGGCGGGAGTTCCCGAAGGGCTGAACGTCGAATACGCAGACAACGTCAAGACGGAGACGGGCACATATGTCGCGAGCGCGACCCTGACTCCTGTTGACGAGGGCAACTACGAGGTGCCTGAAGTCAACGGCTGCACATGGACCATAAGAAAGGCCGAGTACGAATTCGGAGCGATCGAGTGGACCGATTACAGGGGCTTTGTGTACGACGGAAAGGAAAAGAAGGTCAGGATCGAGTCCGGACTGGACGAGAATATCCGGGTCGAATACGAGGATGATACCGCGGTCAACGCCGGCAGGTACTTCACCAAGGCGGTATTCTCGCTGACCGATGACACCAACCTGAATCCGCCGAAGCCGGAGGGCTACTCGTGGAGCATCGCGAAGGCCAGACACGACATGTCCAAGGTCGTTTGGGACTATGAGAACGCATTCACCTACGACGGAAGCGAGAAGTCCGTGAGACTCCGCGGCGTCCCTGAAGGGGTGATAGTGAACTACAGGAACGCTTCGGCCAGCGACGCCGGAGACTATACCGCAGTCGCCCGCTTCGAGGTGCAGGACGCTAACAACTACGAGACCAGCATACCTGACATGGTGCTCGACTGGACTATAAGAAAAGCCGTCTTCGACATGAGCGGAGCTAAATGGCAGGGAGACAGGGAATACGCCTACGACGGCGAGCTCAAGGGCGAGAGCCTGAGGCTGACCGGGCTTCCTGACGGCGTCGTCCCTGTATACGTCGACAGCACCGCGGTCGATGCCGGCGAATATACGGCAAAGGCCATGCTTGCCTATGACGAGAAGAACTACGAGAAGCCTGAAGTCGCGTCCTGCCACTGGGTGATCGAGAAATCCCCTCTGGATCTCTCGAACATCAGCTGGGACTACGACAGGGCGTTCGTATATGACGGTTCCGAAAAGAGGGTGTTCGTGAGCGACGTGCCTGTCGGAGCCAGAGTGGAATACAGCAATGCATGGGCGTCTCAGGCAGGCACATACGTGGCGGCTGCCGAGATCATACCTGATGACAGCGACAACCTCATCAAGGGAAGGCTCGAGAACCTCACGTGGAGGATCGAGCGCGGCGACTACGACATGAGCCATGCCCACTGGGATTACGACAAGGCGTTCGTATACGACGGCGAAGAGCACAAAGTCGTCATCAAGGGACTCCCTGAGGGCGTGACCGCTCACTACAGGGGCAACACGGCCACGAATTCCGGAGACTACAGCGCTTCGGTCACGTTTACGGTGGCCGATGAGCACAACTACAACATCCCTGAGATGGCCGATCTTTCGTGGTCGATCGCAAAGGCCGACTACGATCTGTCGTCCGCGGCATGGACCTACGAGGGCGAGCTCACATATACGGGAAGCCTGCAGGAGGTCACTCTGAGAGGGCTGCCTGAGGGAGTAAGACCTGTATACAGCGGCAACACCGCCGTGAACACGGGCTCATACGAGGCGACTGCCGATCTCATCCCTTACGATCCGGAGAACTACAATAAGCCTTCCGTGGGCGGCTGCAGCTGGAGGATCGTCAAGGCGGATTACGAGATGTCGGCGGTGAGATGGGATTACAACACGAGCAAGACGTTCAACGGCAGCGTCCAGAACGTCGTTCTCGAGCACCTTCCGATCGGCGTTTCGGCGATCTACTACGGCAATGAGGCAAAAGAGGTCGGGACCTACACTGCGAGCGCTGAGCTCACGGTGGCGGATCCTGTCAACTACAACATACCTTCGGTCAGCGACTGCGACTGGGAGATCGTGCGCGCGGAGTACGATCTCAGCGGAGCATACTGGGATTACGACGAGGGCATGTACACATATGACGGCAATGCCAAGACCGTCACCATGAAGAATCTGCCTGAAGGTCTCGGAGTATCCTACAAGGGAAACAGCGGGACGTCCGCGGGAGAGTACCTCGCCACCGCTTCGTTCGAGACATATGACAAGAACTACGAGACGCCGGATTCAGTTTCCATACCTTGGAAGATAGAGCAGCTCAGCTACGACATGAGCGGCGTCGAATGGGATTACAGGGAGAGATTCACATACGACGGGTCGGCCAAGAGAGTCGAGCTCACTGGCCTGCCTGTGGGCATCAAGGTAGAGTACGAAGAGAACACGGCCATAGACGCGGGCACATATACCGCGGTCGCCAGGTTCAGCAGCGAGAGCGACAACTACCGCACTCCTGAAGATATGTACTGCACCTGGATGATAGGCAAGGCGGACATAGACATACGCAGGGTATCCTGGAACTACTCACAGAGCTTCGTGTATGACGGAACGGCCAAGACCATCGAGCTCATGAATCTGCCTGAGCAGCTCGAGGCGAGCTACAGCAACAACAGCGCGACGGAGACGGGCGCATATACCGCTCACGCCGAGCTGATGCCGCTGAGGCCTGACAACTACAACGTCCCGTTCATCAGAGACTGCGTCTGGTCGATCGAAAAGGCCGACTACGACATGTCCGAAGCGAGATGGGAGGGCGAATTCGAATTCGTCTACGACGGGACCGAAAAGGGCGTGTACGTCACGGGACTTCCGGAAGGCGTCGTTCCTGTATACGAAGGAAACACCGCGGTCGATGCCGGCTCATATACAGCGTCGGTCGGCTTCAGGTGCGACACGGACAACTACAATGTCCCTGTGCTGGGAGACTGCAGCTGGACGATCAGAAAAGCCGTATTCGACATGTCCGGCGCCGCATGGTACGCAGAGGACAGGATCGTATACGACGGGACCAGCAAGTCCATCAAGCTGAGAGGACTTCCTGAGGGGCTCACCCCTGTGTACAGCGGCAATACAGCCGTGAACGCCGGAGACTACGAGGCTTCGGTGGAATTCGAATTCGACGAGAACAACTACTACAGACCGGAATTCGGAGGCTGCAGATGGCATATCGCTCCTGCAGACATCGATGTCGATGTGTCCGAGATACGCTGGAACTACGACAGGCCGTTCGTATACGACGGAGAGACCAAGAGCGTCGCGATCGCACAGACGTCGACCGACGTCGGATTCCTGGACAAGCTGCGCGGGCGCAAGCCTGAGCTGAGGCTCACGGGAGTTCCTGACGGCTTCTACGTGGTATACGACAACAACTACGCTGACCAGGTCGGAGTATATTACGCGAGCGCGAAGCTCATCAGCATCGATGATGCCGAGAACTACAACGAGCTCGTGCTGCCGAAGTTCAGATGGGAGATCGTCAAGGCAAGCGTCGACATGTCGGGAGTCAGATGGAACTACGAAGGACCGTTCACATACGACGGAGAGGAGAAGTCGGTCGAGCTCATCGGCCTGCCGGATAACGTCGATGTAACGTACTCGGACAACACGGGCACCGACGCGGGCGATCACGAGGCCATGGCCATGATCGAGGTCAGGGATACGCGCAATTACGAGACCCCGAAGCCTGTCAGCGGATGCTGGTGGCAGATCAACAAGGCGACCTACGACATGTCGCAGGCCCACTGGACCTACGAGGACGACATCGAATACGACGGCAAGGAAAAGACCGTCAGGGTAACAGGCCTTCCTGAGGGCGTAAAGGTCGAATCCTACAGAGGCAACAGAGGAATGGAGGCCGGAAGCTATACCGCCGAGGTATTCCTCAGATACCAGAACAAGGAGAACTTCGAGGAGCCGCTGATGCCTGCTCTGAGATGGAGGATCCAGAAGAAGAGGATCGATACGTCCGAAGTCGAGTGGGATTACGACGAGGAAACAGGATTTGTCTTCGACGAAAAACTGAAAGCCGTCAGCCTGACCGGAGTGCCTGACGACGTGGAAGTCGTCTACACCGACAACGTCAAGGCCGGCGCGGGCACATACGTCGCCAGGGCAAAGCTGATCTACGACACCAGGAACTGCGAGGCTGACAGCATACCTGATCTGAGATGGAGGATCAGGAAGGCTTCGTACGACACGTCGAAGACGCGCTGGACTTATGAGAAGCCGTTCAGATACGACGGCACCGAGAAGAGCATCGCGCTGACCGGCCTGCCTGCATCGATCGCAGTAAGGTACAGAGACAACAAGGCTTCGGCCATAGGCACATATACGGCCAAGGCGTATCTGACCTACGACAGCGACAATTATGAGATGCCTGAGGTCGATACGATGATCGACTGGTCCATCATAGGAAGGGAAGTCGAATAATTGAACGTTTATCTTGTCGCGATAATAATACTGACGCTCTGTTCGACATTCTTTTCGGCTACTGAGACTGCTTTCAGCTCGGTAAACAAGATAAAACTCAAGAACATGGCGGCCGACGACAACAAGCGGGCCGCCCATGCTCTTGCGCTTGCCGAGGACTTCGACAGGCTGATCACAGCCGTCCTGGTGGGCAATACCATATCCAACATCACGATGACGAGCGTTGCCACTGTCTACGGCATCATGACATGGGGCCAGAAGATAGGTCCCACGGTCGCGACCGTAATGGTCACGCTCCTCGTTCTGGTGCTCGGAGAGATATCGCCGAAGATCATCGCCAGGGAATACGCCGAAGAGGTCGCGCTTTTTCTGACGCCTTTTGTAAGGGTCCTCATAACGATACTGACGCCGCTGACATTCATCTTCAACGGGCTGAAGGTCCTGATCAAGAAGGCCGTCGGCAAGAAGGAGGAGCCGGAGTTCTCGGAGGATGAGCTGCTGACTATAGTCGAGGAGGCTGAGGCTGACGGAGCCATAGGCGAAGAGCAGAGCGAGCTCATCACCAACGCGATCGAGTTCAACGACATCGAGGCCATAGACATCCTCACTCCGAGGGTCGACATCGTCGCGGTAGAAAGAGGGACGCCGGTCGCCGTGATCAAGCAGGTGTTCAGGGAATCCGGCCTTTCGAGGCTGCCTGTATACGAGGACGATCTGGATAATATCATCGGAGTGATCAACCAGAAGGACCTCTACAACAATAACGTAAAGACCATCAAAGACACCGAAAAGATAATAAAGCCGGTCGCATATGTAGCCGAGACGCTGAAGGCGGCCGTCCTGCTCAAGAAGATGCAGGCCAAGAGGACCCATATCGCCATAGTGGTCGACGAATACGGCGGCACCACCGGCCTCGTGACGCTCGAGGACATCATCGAGGAGATCGTCGGTGACATATACGACGAGCACGATGCGGTGACGTCGAGGGATGTCAGGCCTGCCGGCAAGGACACCTACATGGTCGCGGGCGGGGCCAACCTCGAGGACTTCTTCAAGATCTTCGATGAGGAGATAGAGGCCGACGCCACCACGATAAACGGCTGGGTGATGATACAGCTCGACAGGCTCCCTAAGGTCGGAGACAGCTTCGTATACGAGTCGAAGCACAAGCTGTTCAGAGTCAGGATCACCAAGGCCGACGCCAGGCGCGCACTCATGACGCGGATCAGGGTGGAGGACAAGCCGGACGAAGAGCCGCGGCAGTAAAGCTTCGATACAACATACAGAAAGGATCGTAACTGGAAATGAGTTTAGTGGAAAAGATCTTCGGAGATCTTAATGCCAAAGAAGTAAGAAAAATCGAAAAGACAGTCGACGTCATCGAGTCCTACGATGAGGCGATGCAGCAGCTGTCGGATGACGAGCTCAGGGCGAAGACTCAGGAGTTCAGAGACAGGCTGGCAGAGGGCGAGACCCTCGACGATATCCTGCCTGAAGCTTTCGCGGTATGCCGCGAAGGCGCATGGAGGAGCCTGGGAATGAAGCACTTCAGGGTGCAGCTCATCGGAGGAGTCGTCCTGCATCAGGGGCGCATATCCGAGATGAAGACAGGTGAAGGAAAGACTCTCGTGGCGACGCTGCCTGCCTATCTGAACGCCCTTGAGGGGCGCGGCGTGCACGTGGTCACGGTCAACGACTATCTGGCCAGGCGTGACGCCGAGTGGATGGGCAAGCTCTACACATTCCTCGGACTGAAGGTCGGATGCGTCATACACGCGGTCGAGGGCCAGGCGAGGCACGAGCAGTACATGGCCGACATAACATACGGCACCAACAACGAGTTCGGCTTCGACTACCTCAGGGACAACATGGTCACGTATAAGGAGCAGCTCACCCAGAGGGAGCTCAACTACGCGATCGTCGACGAGGTCGACTCGATCCTCATCGATGAGGCGAGGACCCCGCTCATCATCTCGGGCAGGGGCATCGACTCGAGCTCGATGTACAAAAGCGCCAACACCTTCGTCAGGACACTGACGGAAGAGCGCGACTATAAAGTAGAAGAAAAGGACAACCAGGTCGCGCTGACAGAGGAGGGAGTGAAGCTCTGCGAGGACTACTTCAAGGTCGACAACTTCTCCGACCCTGACAACATGGAGCTCAACCACTATGTGCATCAGGCTCTGCGCGCGAACTACCTCATGAAGAGGGACGTCGACTACATCGTCAAGGACGGCGAGATACTCATAGTCGATGAGTTCACCGGACGTCTGATGTACGGCAGAAGGTTCAGCAACGGCCTCCATCAGGCCATCGAGGCAAAGGAAGGCGTCAAGGTCAGATCCGAATCCAAGACGCTCGCGACCATCACTCTGCAGAACTACTTCAGGATGTACAACAAGCTGGCCGGGATGACCGGTACGGCCAAGACAGAGGAAGACGAGTTCAGAGACATATACAACATGGACGTAGTCGTCATACCGACGAACAAGCCGGTCGTCAGAAAGGACCTCGATGACTCGGTATACGGCCACCAGCCTGCCAAGTACAAGGCCATAGTCAACAGGGTCGCAGAGGCCCACGAGACCGGACAGCCTGTGCTGGTCGGCACCATATCGATCGAGATATCCGAGCTCATCTCGGGAATGCTCAAAAAGCGCGGCATAAAGCATAACGTGCTGAACGCCAAGCACCACGAGCAGGAGGCAGGGATAGTCGCCGAGGCCGGCCGCCTCGGAGCCGTGACCATCGCCACCAACATGGCCGGCCGCGGAACGGACATCATACTGGGCGGAAACCCTGAGTTCGAAGCAAAAAAGCAGATGGCAAAGGAGGAGTTCACTCCTGAGCAGATATCTTTCGCGACGGGCTTCGAGAGATCCGACGATCCTGAGATGAACGCGGCGAGGGAGAGATTCCGCGAGCTTCACGAACAGATAAAGGCCGAGAGGGCTTCGGAGCAGGCGAAAGTGGTCGAACTCGGAGGTCTCTGCATCATAGGAACGGAAAGGCACGAGTCAAGGCGTATCGACAACCAGCTCAGAGGACGTTCCGGACGTCAGGGCGATCCGGGCGAGACGCAGTTCTACATCTCGCTTGAGGACGATCTGATGAGGCTCTTCGGCGGAGACAGGATGAAGAGCATGCTCGAGAGGATAGGGGTCGACGAGGATTCGCCGCTCGAGGCGGGCATGCTGTCGAGGTCCATCGAGAGCGCTCAGAAGAAGGTCGAGGGCAAGAACTTCGGCATCCGTAAATACGTTCTCCAGTACGACAATGTAATGAACAAGCAGCGCGAGATCATTTACGATCAGAGGCGCATGGTGCTCGACGGAGAGGATGTGTCCGGATACATCAGGGACATGACCTTCGAACTCATCGACGGCATAGTCGATCCGGTCGTGCTCGAGTCCAAATTCCCTGAGGAATGGGAGCTTTCGAGGATCACCGACGCGCTCGAGCAGATCACGCCGAACTTCAGGGGACGCTTCGTCCCGGACGAGGACTACATCAACAGCCTCGACGATCAGAAGCTCAGGGACGATCTGAAGGAGATATTCGATCAGCTCTACAAAGAGAAGGAAGCTGAGATCGGAAGCGAGCAGATGAGGGAAGTCGAGCGCATGATCATGCTCCGCGTGGTCGACAACCGCTGGATGGATCATATCGACGCGATGGATCAGCTGAAGGACGGCATCGGTCTCCGCGGACTCGGACAGCAGGATCCTGCAGTGGCGTACGCGCAGGAGGGCTTCGCGATGTTCGAGGAGATGGTAGCGGACATCCGCGAGGAGACTGTGAAGTACTGCTACAACGTGACCGTCACGACGAATACCGAGAGGCGCAACGTCGTCAGCGGAAGGACTTCGGCGTCCAAGGACGAATATAAGGATGACACTGCGGCGCAGCAGGGCGGAGGCAGAGGAAAAGGCTCGATGCCTTCAGCCGCTCCGAAGGCCGACAAGACAGGAAAGCAGGAGACCGTAAGGCGCGACACGCCTAAGGTGGGAAGGAACGATCCCTGCCCGTGCGGCTCCGGAAAAAAATACAAAAACTGCTGCGGGCGCAACGCGTAAGTATATGATGATATAGAATACAGAGGAAAGGAAAAGACCATGGTAGTAGTAATCGTAGCAATAGCACTGGTAGTGGGATTCATCGCCCTTGCGGCAAATTCTCTGAACAAGGCCAAGAACCGCATCGAACTGGCGGAGGTCGAGCTGAAAAAGTACGAGGAATCCGGCGACCCGAAGGACATAGACAACGCAAAGAAGTATTATGCGGCTGTCATCAGAGACTATAACAATCTGGTCGAGAACTTCCCGACAAACCTCATAGCTGAGCTCTTCAACTTCCCGAAGATGCACACAGAGGGCTTTGACGAAGATCTTTAGGGTTCAGGACAGTTTTGGAGGATCGCAATGACCGTTAACAAAAGGAATAATAAAATCGCCTTCAGGGCGGCGGCTCTGGCCGGCATTCTGGCGGTCGTGCTCATGATGATGCCGTTTGTATCCGAGCCTGTCTCGGCTGACGACAACACGATGAACACGCTGAACTACGATGTAGAGGTGGATGTCTCGGAAGACAACTCCTACGTATTCCACGAGTACATCAACATGTACTATGTGACGCCTCATCACGGCATATACAGATACCTGCCGAAGGAAGGCCAGAAGATCACAAAGATAAAGATCCCGGACTATGACTACGAGATCTATACACAGAACGGTTTCGAGGTCATAAGGATCGGAAGCGCCAATTACGTGCTGACCGGCGAGCAGCCTTACGACATCTACTACAACATAGCGATGTTCGAGGATGAGAACGAAGAAAAGGACATGCTGCTGGTGAACCTTATCCCGGCCGACTGGGAGACGGGCATCGAAAGCAGCGAGTGCGTCATACATCTTCCGAAAGAGGCCGACCTCAGCAAGGCCAACGTATACTCCGGCCCTTACGGCGCGGAGGGCAACGAGGATGAGGTCGTGATGGAGACGGGCGATGACGGCACGACCATCACGGTAAAGGCGGAGAACCTGCCTGCTCATCACGGCGTCACGGTCGAGCTCCCGCTTCCGCAGGGCTACTGGGTAGGCGCGCCTGAGTTCGGCAAGGTCGGACCGGCCACCATGCTCCTCTTCCTCCTCGGACCGGTCGGAGCCGCGATACTGTGGTTCCTCTTCGGCAGGGACAAGCACATGGTAAAGACGCTCGAGTTCTATCCTCCGGACGATCTGACGCCGGGAGAGATCGGATATCTCGTCGACGGCAAGGTCGACAAGCAGGACGTCATCTCGACCATAGTTTACCTCGCGGACAGAGGATACCTCGAGATAGAAGAGGTAGACCGCAAGCGCTTCAGGTTCATCGCAAAAGAGAGCCCGGGAGACGAGGTCCCGCCGTACGTCCGCTCAATTTACAAAGGCATCTTCCCTAACGGGAGGACCGAAGAATACAGCGATGAGCTTGGTATAACCTTCGGAACAAAATACCAGCAGTCGAGAGAGCAGCTCAACAGGATGTTCGCGGGATCGAGATCCATCATGAGACCGGACTCGGTCATGGCGAGATGGGGATGCGCCATCGCGGCGATCATGCCGTCTGTCGCATACGTGTCATGGGCCTCGATGAACGGTGAGGACCTGGGCATGGAGTCCGTCGTATGGCCGGCGCTGCATCTCTTCGTGGCATTATGGCTGATGTGGTCTGTATATGACAACATCCGCTCCACGTCGAAGGTCAAGACCGTGCTCAAGTGCATCGGCGCGATATGGTTCTACTCCGTGGGCGTCGGCATACTGCCGATCGCGAGTGACGCGCTTTCGCTTCTCTCGCCTCCGAAAGCGCTTGCCATGGTGCTGTACCTGACTCTGGGAACGCTTATAAGCATGTTCTTCTCGGTCATCGCCATAGCGAAGACTGACAAGTACACAGACCTGCTCGGCAGGATACTCGGATTCAGAGACTTCATCAGGACAGCCGAACTCGACAAGCTGAACGAGCTGGTCGAGCAGGATCCGGAATACTTCTACCACATCATGCCTTACGCTTACGTGTTCGGCCTGAGCAACAAGTGGATCAAGAACTTTGAGAACATACCGATCGTCACGCCGAACTGGTACCGCGGCGTCAGAACGATGAATTCCTTCGACTACTACATGATGGGCCGCATGATGGGCGACTGCAGCGCCAGCGTAGGCAGCCACATCGTCATGCCTTCGGCTCCTTCCGGAGGCGGCGGCTTCGGCGGCAGCGGAGGCGGCGGCTGGAGCGGCGGAGGCGGCTTCAGCGGAGGAGGCTTCTCAGGCGGCGGAATCGGCGGCGGCGGAGGCGGCGGCTGGTAAGAAGACTTGTCCTGCCGATTGACGAGCGCCAGCGAAGGCAGAGGCATGGAAAGTCTTTTGCCAGGATCGCCCGAGAGACCGAGCCTCAGGAGAAGGACGATCGGCTGCGATCTACGGCTAGAAGACTTGTCCTGCCGGCAGACAAAGCCACAGTCCCGCCGACCGGCAAGCCAATTGCCCCGCCGGCAGACAAAACCACAGTCCCGCCGACCGGCAAGCGCGAGCGAAAGGAATTAATACATTTGAGGAATAAGATACTTATTTTCGGCGACAGCATCACATACGGACAGAAAGATCTCGAGCTTGGGGGGTGGACAAACCGCCTCAA
The DNA here is from genome assembly GCA_902793875.1 of uncultured Eubacteriales bacterium. GTDB lineage: Bacteria > Bacillota > Clostridia > Peptostreptococcales > Anaerovoracaceae > Crickella. Next base: position 18,893 of record CADBFL010000001.1, read on the forward strand.
GCTCGTGATCGCAAATGACAGCTCAGGACTGAGCTGCCATGTCTTTAATATGGGAGTGCCGGGACAGACCACGGGCGAAGTGCTCGAGAGACTCGACAGGGAATGCAAAGGACGCATGCCCAAAGGCACCAATACTGTCATCATACTTGCGGCCGGCACTAACGATACTCAGATCATAGGGGGCAAGGTCCGTACAGACGAGGATACGCTCCGGAGCAATGTAGGGGCGCTCATCGATACCGCGAGACAGCGCGCAGATCACGTGATGTACATCGGACTCACCCCTGTAGACGAATCCCGAACCAACCCGGTGTACTGGGACAGGAAAAAGAACTGGCAGAACGAGGTCGTCGAAAACTACGACACGATCATCCGCCGGGTCTGCGAAGAAAAGGGCGTCAGATACCTGTACATGTTCGACAAGATAGATCCCCTCACCAATCAGGACGGACTCCACCCGTCTGCAGAAGGCCACCGCATCATGACGGGGCACATCGCGGGCGCGGTATACGAATGCCTGAAAAGGTAGCGGCTTTGGCGGCCCTGAAACAGAAAGCAGCTGCTGCCGGCACCCGCAAACACCCCAGGAGCGCGAGCGGCTTTTCCTTATAATTGGAGCAAAACGAACGCGCACCGCTTTTCCCGAGCAGGCTTAAATATTACATAACCGGGGAATTCCCGTTCGCTCTCCTCTAAGCTCACTTGGTCTGCCGGCCGATCGCGCCGCTCTGTAATGCTTCCTTCCGATCTCACGGCGTTGCCGTAAAGACGGAAGCATTGATCTCCGTCGGCACAGCTCCTCCGATAAATGCTGCCGCCCGGGCTATGTGAGGGCCTGGCGACAGCGCTGGCGCTCCCGGGGCAGACAGACAAAAGATCCTAATTGGAGCGAAATGAGCCTCAGCCTCGAAAATGCACCATATACGGCAGGCCGGCAAAGCTAAAACTGGAGCGAAATGAGCGGCAGCCTCGAAAATGCACCAATTTCAGACTGAGCCAGGCGAGAAAATTGGAGCGAAATGAGCGCGCACATCAAAAACGCACCATATACGGCAGGCCGGCAGTGCTAAAACTGGAGCGAAATGAGCGTGCATATCAAAAATGCACCATATACGGCAGGCCGGCAGTGCTAAAACTGGAGCGAAATGAGCGCCTGCCCCGAAAATGCACCATATACGGCAGGCCGGCAACTTGAAAACTGGAGCGAAATGAGCGGCAGCCTCGAAAATGCACCATATACGGCAGACTGACAAGCTGAAAACTGGAGCGAAATGAGCGCGCACATCAAAAACGCACCAATTCCAGGCTGATCTTAAAGGGAAAATTGGAACCAAATGAACGCATACGACGAAATGGTTCCAATTCCGGAGCGATCTGCAGGAGGAAATTGGAACCAAATGGCCGCGCATGCCGAAATGGTTCCAATTCCGGAGTGATCTGCAGGAGGAAATTGGAACCAAATGGCCGCGCATGCCGAAATGGTTCCAATGCCACTCTGATCCGGAAGGTAAAACTGAGGCAAATTGCTGTAAGGCGGCTGACTTTACACAAAACACAGACCGGGAAGGCCTCCTGAAATGAGCAGTCGTCAAAAGGTGCGGAAACACTTCAAGGTATATGAAAGTGCGGAAACACTACAAGATATCTGAATATCTGAGGGTACGGAAATACATCAGGATGCCTGAAGGTGCAAAAACACATTAAGACGCCGGGGGGTTCACCTGATGGAGATAAAGGAAGATCTATTACTGAGCGGGGAATGAAAAAGAAATATATCATCTGGGACTTTGACGGTACCATAGCGTGTACCAATGACATAATAATAGAATCCTGGCAGGCGACTTTCCGGCACTATCTTGGGCATGAACTGCCGGTCAGGGAGATAGAGGCGACCTTCGGGGAGACTCTGATGCATACCATCGCAGAGAAACTGCCCGGGGAGGATCCCGATGAGGTGATGGCCTGCTACAGGGCCTATCAGAATGCCCATTGCGAGGGCAGGGTCTATGTGTTCGAAGGAGTGAGGGAGGTCCTGGATGAGCTCAGGACCCGGGGCTGCAGGCTCGGGGTAGCGACATCGAGGACTGCTAAGAGCTTCGGCAAATACATGAAGGAGCTGGGCCTCGAAGACAGCATGGATGTCGTCGTCACCATGGAGGATGTCACGAAGCACAAGCCCGATCCCGAGTCGGTCGAAAAGGTGCTCGAAAAGTTCGGGGCAAAGCCCGAAGAAGCCATCATGATAGGAGATACGAAATACGACATAGCCTGCGCGAACAGGGCGGGAGTCGACAGCGTTCTGGTCGGATGGAGCCACTGGGTGGATGAAGACGCGATGGCAGCCGAGGGTATAGAACCGGCGCACCGGATAAAAAGGCCGGAAGAACTGCTCGGCCTGATCGGATAAAAAAGGCCGGAGGAGCTGCCCGGCCTGATCGGATAAAAAGGCCGAAGGAACTGCCCGGCCTGATCGGATAAAAAGGCCGGAAGAACTGCTCGGCCTGATCGGGTGAACGTGATCGAAAAACTGTTACCGAGTGATCATGATCATATTGCAAAGCAGGAACGCAGCTGAGGATGCGCGCGTGTCTGCAGGAATCAAAAGGAGACAAAATGCTGCAGCTAGAAGAAATAAGAAGCCAGCTTCCGGCTCTCATGGAGCAGATAGAGGAAGTGGGAGGTTATCTTTGACCCGGCGGGTCTTGAGAAACGCATAAAAGAGCTCGAGGACGAGAGCCTGAAGGACGGATTCTGGAACGACCAGAAGAAGGCGCAGAAGGTGCTGAAAGAAAAGAAATCTCTCGAAGGCAGACTTGCCGAATACGAGAAGCTTTCTTCTGATGCCGCCGAACTTCCGGATCTCATAGAGATAGCGGAGGAACTCGATGACGAGGACGAGGCGAAGAGCGTGGTCGCGACATTCGATGAACTTGCCGAGGAGCTCGAGGACCTGAAGACCAGGATGCTGCTGTCCGGAAAATACGACAGCAGGGACTGTATACTGAGCATACACTCGGGCACGGGCGGAGTCGACGCGAACGACTGGGCCGAGATGCTCGAGAGGATGTACCTCAGATACTGCGAGAAGAAGGGCTTCAAAACGAAGCTGCTCGACAGGCAGGATGACGTCGACTACGGCATCAAGAGCTCGACCATACAGGTAGAGGGCGACAACGCATACGGACTTCTGAAGTCCGAGACGGGAGTCCACAGACTGGTCAGGATATCCCCGTTCAACGCGATGGGAAAGCGCCAGACATCGTTCGCGGCGGTCGAGGTCGTGCCGGATATAGGTGATGATATCGAAGTCAACATAGATCCGGGTGATCTCAAGATCGACACGTACAGATCGGGCGGCGCGGGCGGCCAGCACGTCAACACGACGGATTCGGCTGTCAGGATCACCCACCTTCCGACCGGCATAGTCGTGACCTGTCAGAACGAGAGGTCGCAGATCATGAACCGCGAGGTGGCGATGAAGATCCTTGTGTCCAAGCTGACGAAGATCGCCGAAGAGGCCCACAAGGAGAACCTCAACGAGATAAAGGGCGACCAGTCGATGGCGACCTGGGGCTCGCAGATAAGAAACTACGTATTCCAGCCCTACACCATGGTCAAGGACACGAGGACCGGCGCCGAGGTCGGAAACGTCGATGCGGTGATGGACGGCGACATCGATGTGTTCGTGAGGGCCAAGCTCTCGCAGGACGCGGCTCAGAGCGGGAAACCGGCGGAATAGAAAAGAACAGGAAGGACTGCAGGATAGAAAAGAACAGGAAGGACTGCAGAATGGAAAAGCGCAGGATAAATAAAGTCTCGGGAATCATGAAAAAACTTGCGGCTGCCGCGCTTGTGCTGGCCGTGGTATCAGTGTTTACTGCATGCAGCGGCGGGCAAGAAGAAGCTTCGGAAGACCTTAAAGTCATATATGACTGCTACTCGGAAAACGAAGTGGAATTCTCTACCGGGAACGGAAAACCTGTCAATACCCGTGAACACCTCTTTGTGGTGGAAAATGTTTCAGATAAGAGTATCGGCGAAGCAAAGATCCGCATCGATGCACTCGATGAGAACGGAGATGCGCTGACAAAGACAGCCGGCACCTCCGGCATCTATCATCTGCCTTATCTCATGCCCGGCGAAAAAGCGGTCGTAAGCTGCATGGATGCCGAGTGGACGGATGTCCCGGCAGGTTTCAGAACAGAGATCACGGGAGGACGGGCAGATAAAGGAAGCGGAGCGCCGCTTACGATCACGTCTGCGTCGGAGACCTCTCCTTATTCCTGGGAGATAACGGTGAAAAATGAAGGCGACAGCGATGTGAAATGGGTGAACGGCTCTTTTGTTTCAGGCGACTCCGAAGATGACGCTGAAAGGATGCCTGTTCTGTTCGCGGTGGTAAAAGATGAGGGCGATGGAAAGATCGTTCGTGAAGGCGCCATGCTCAAAGGGGATGACTTTGCTATTGAAGATATCAATATCGCTCCGGGAGAGGAATACACAGCGGGATTCAGTTTTGATGCACCGCTTGAAGATCCGGAATTCATAGTATGCTGGAGAATATGACACGGTCCTGAACAGACAAATGCTGAGGATATACGCGGGCAGAGAGAATATAGAAAAGGAACGTTTCATCTACGATCGCATCAGGGAGCGCGGAGGTGAGACGTTTGTTTTGGTGCCCGATCAGTACACGCTGGTCGCCGAAGAGCAGGCGCTCATGCATCTCGGGACGGACTGCCTCTTCGATACGGAGATACTCTCGATGAACAGGCTCGGACTCAGGGTGCTGACCGAACAGGGAACGGAATCCGTCCGTATGCTCGACAAATACGGCAGGTTCATGCTTCTGAACCTCCTGATAAAAGAGCACATGGAGGACTTTGAGATATTCCGCCGTCCGGCAGGGAAACTCGGGTTCACATCGATGCTGAACGACTTCATATCCGAGTTCAAGCAGCAGGACTGCAGTCTCGACGAGGTCGAAGAGCTGCTCTCGGAAAGCGGGGACGACCCGATACTCACGGCCAAGCTGAAAGAGCTCCGGGGAGTCATCGATGCGTATGAAGAAAGGATAAGCGGAGTCTTCACCGATTCCGAGGACTACATCGCGATGTACGTAGCGGCGATAAAGGATTCGAAGCTTGTGCGCGGCAGGACCTTCTGGATATACGGCTACGACAGCATCACGCCGAAGTTCGCCGACGCCGTGATCGAGCTCGCGTCTGCGGCGGAATCGGTCAATTTCGTGGTCAACAGAGGGGACTTCGGCCTCGATGACAGGCTGATCAGGTCGCTTTCGGGACTCGCCGCTTCAAAGAACATCGATGTATCGTGCGAAGAGATCGATGAGTCCGCGTACGGATCCGAAAAATCCGCGACCGTGTCGCGCATCGAAAAGTATCTCTTCAAAGACAGCCTGAGCGAGGAGGAAAGAAAAGAAAACGAGGACTTCATCCCCGCGGATCTTACGCTGCTGTGCGCGGCAAATCCGTACTACGAGGCTGAGAGCGCGGCCGCCTACATATGGCACCTTGTGAGGGACCTCGGCTACAGGATGAAAGAGATACAGGTCATAGCAAACGACGAGGGCGCGATGCAGCCTGTAATAAGGAGGGTCTTCGCCGAATACGGCCTGCCGGTATTCGCGGATTCGTCGAGGGACATAACTGACAGCGCGGCGGTCAGCTTCATAGTCGACATGCTCGAGTTCGTCAGGAGCCGCAAGCTGCCGCAGTATCTGTTCGCGATGCTCAAGTCCGGACTCACGGAGTTTGACGACAGCGACATAGAAGACCTCGAAAACTATGCGAGAGCATACCGCATAAAAGGTTCGATGTGGGACAGACCGTTCAGGTACGGAGCGGATGATCTGGGCGAAGAGAAGTTCGCAGCCGTCGAGTCGATGAGGGAAGTCATCATGTCGAAGATATCCGTCCTCGAGGCCCTTGCGAAAAAGGGCGAAAGGACGGTCGGAGAATTCACCGGCGCGTTCAGAAAGTATCTGAGGGACGACTGGCGCCTCGGAGAAAAGGTCGCCGAAGCTGCGGCCCTTCAGGAGAAGGCCGGTCTCCACGATGAAGCCCAGAGGATGACCCAGAGCTTCGAAAAGGCGCTTGAGATACTCGCTCAGATGGACGAGATAATGGGAGACTCCGCCATGGATCCGGAGGAGTTTACGGACATATACGAAGCCGGGCTTTCGGACGTGGAGGTCGGGGTGATCCCGCCGGCGGCCGACGCGCTTTCGATGGGCACCATGATAAGGACCCGCCCGGGCAGGATCCGCGCCGCCGTCATACTCGGCGCCAACGAAGGCGTGCTGCCTCTGACTCCTTCGACCGAAGGGCTCTTCTCGGCGGATGAGAAGGAATACTTCAGGGAGAAGGGATTTGCCCTCGGCAGTCTCGACGACATAAAGATGGATGAAGAGAATTCGGCGATGTACAGGATGATGTCGAAGCCGGCCGAAAAGATATACATAAGCTGGTCGATGACCGACACCAGCGGAGGCGACGCCGGCGAAAGCCCTGTTATCGAGACGATACGGGGGCTCTTCCCGAAAACGAAAGAAAGCGGATTCGTCAGAAAGGATATAATAAGCGAAGGCTGGGGGCTCGGCCTGGTGCAGGAGCCGGACGAGGCCATGCGCCACCTCATAAACCGCATGAAGGACCCGAACTCGCCTGAAGAGCCGGAGGCGCTGACCGCGGCCCTGCTGAAATGGTACGCGGACAACAGAAAAGACAGGCTGGAGGCGATGCTGGCTGCGGCGGACTACGACAACGACCCGGCGCCTCTTTCGCGCAGCACCGCAAAAGAACTGTACACGGGAAGCGACGGGGCGCTGAGGCTCAGCGCATCCTCGATCAGCGGATATGTGAACTGCCCGTTCGGATACTTCATCGACAAGGGCCTCAGACCGAAAGAGGAGAGGGAATTCGCAAGCGACTCGCGCTCGGTGGGAGATGTTTACCACGAGTGCCTGATGGCGGTAGCCAGGCAGATAATGTCGGACAGCGCGCTGCCGCAGAAGATAAGGGACGGTGACAGCGAAGAACTCGAGGCGCTGGTGAACGCCGCGCTCGACGAGCTTTCATCGTCATACAGAGGAGGACTCTTCATATCCACCGGGAGCGAGGAGTTCCGCATGAGCCGCATAAGGGAGATATGCGCAGCCGCGGCAAAGGCGATGGCAGAGCAGCTGAGCGCCATGTCGGTGAGCTCGGCGGATTTCGAGGAGGCTTTCGGAAGGAGCGGCAGGTTCGGCCCGATAAGCTTCAGATCCGGAGAGGATGAAGTCTTCGTCGAGGGAAGGATAGACCGCGCGGACTATCTGGATGTGGACGGCAGCCGGCGCGTGAGGATAGTCGACTACAAGACCGGCGCAGACAAGCTCGATCTCTGGAAGATGAGGCAGGGCCTGAAGATGCAGCTGATGATATATCTGATGTCGGCGTCGGGAGAAGGTCTGGAGCCGGCGGGCATGTTCTACTTCAACATCAGCGACCCTATAGAAGCGGCCAACGACAAGGCGATGAGCAAGCTCGAAGAGATCAGCGGCAGGAAGCCGGAAGACTCTTTCGCGCTCAGGGGAGCCTTCATAGATGAAGAGGGCATACTCGACGCGATGCCGCCTTCCGTCCTGCAGTCGGCAAAAGACGGCATCAGCCGCGAGGAGTACGAAGAAGTGAGAGCCGATGTGCTCGGACAGATAGAGAAGACCGCGGAGGGGATTCTGAACGGCAGGATAGGCATCAATCCGCTCAGGAACGACAATGTGCTCGTGTGCAGGAACTGCAGCTACGGGCCGGTCTGCAGGCGTGACAGGGGGTATGCGAAGAACCGGTACCGCAGCCTGAAACCTAAGCCGAAAAAGGACGCCGCGGAAACAAGCGAAAAGAAGAAGACAGCGAAGGACGATCGGGATTCCTGATGGAGATAGTATCGGCGGGGAGCAGCAGCTCCGGCAATTCATACATCATAATAGCGGGACCGCACACCATAATACTCGATGTGGGCCTGCCGGCGAAGAAGATAAAGGGGGCGCTCGAGCATCTCGGATGCGCGCCTGAAGACGTCGGCGCCGTTCTCGTCACGCATGAGCATGTCGACCACGTGAAAAGCGTCAGGGCGATCAGCCGCTGCTGCATGAACGCGGATTTCTTTGCGAGCGCGGGGACGGTCAGGAGCGCTCAGAACTTCAGCCATGTTCCCGAAGAACGCATCCGGCTGATGAGAAGCGGAGACAGCGTCGTGATCACAGGCGCCGACAAAGCGCGGGGTGATGAAACGCCGGACATGCCGGATGACGAACTCTGCGCGGATGACGAGCTCTGCGCGGATAAAGAGATCTGCGCGGATGACGCGGATGACAGAGTGGTGATACGCTCGTTTTCGCTCAGTCACGACGCGGCGGAGCCGCTCGGCTTCTCGGTCGAAGCCGGGGGCGAGAAACTCGCCGTCGTGACCGACTGCGGCACCATAAACGACGAGGTGTTCGAGGCCGTGAAGGACGCGGACCAGCTCGTTTTCGAGGCCAACCACGAAGAGGAGATGCTGATGTTCGGAGAGTATCCGTATCCGGTGAAGGTCAGGATAAAAAGCGACATGGGCCACCTCTCCAATGTCTGCGCCGGCGACGTTCTGGCGCGCATACTCGAATACCGCGCACGGCGCCGTGAGCAGCGTCAGGGGGACGGTTCTTCCGATGCTCCCGTCCGCAGGCCGCTCCGGATAATGCTGGCGCATCTGAGTTTTCACAACAACACGCCTGACTTTGCGAAGCAGACCGTCGAGGACAGGCTCGATGCGGCAGGCTTCATGAAAGGCAGTGACTATCTGCTCGACGTCGCCGCAAAGGAAGGTCTCACATTCATGCCGGGAGAGAGCGATGCTTGAGATAAAGATCATCTGCGTCGGAAAACTGAAAGAAAGATACTGGGAGGCGGCGATCGCCGAGTACATGAAGAGGCTCGGCGCATACTGCAGGATCTCCGTGACCGAGGTCCGAGAGGAGAAACTGCCCGCCAACGCTTCGCCGGCCGATGAGCGCGCCGTGATGGAGGCGGAGGGCAGGGCCATCCTCTCGAAGACCGCCAAGGGAGACTGCGTGATCGCGCTCGATGTGAGAGGCAGGGAGCTCAGCTCGGAGGAGCTTGCCGAAAAGATAAGACAGACCGCCTTTACACATCCGGTGATAGTCTTTATCATAGGGGGGAGCCTCGGGCTCAGCGATGAAGTAAAACAGAGAGCGGATCTCAGGATGAGCTTCGGCAGGATCACCCTGCCGCATCAGCTCGCGAGGGTCGTTCTGGCAGAGCAGATATACAGGGCGTTCAAGATCAACGCCGGAGAAACATACCACAAGTGAGCCGGAAGGGATCAGGAAGGACCAGAAGGACCGTCCTGCTGACAGACCCTCGGCACGGAAAGGAATCAGATGGCGAATAAATACAGCAAGAGCAACAAATCATCAAAAGCCGCAGAAGAAAAGACGATGCAGGACTACGAGGAGCGCAGAAAAAAGCTCAATAAAGGAGCGCGGATAATGGCTCTGGTGCTCGTCGCGTCCATGATCGTGTTCTATGTGATATCGGCCGGACTGCTCCTTTTCGACTGATCCCGGGATGCGGCCCGGCCCTTCAGGCTGCCCGCAGCCGCCCCGTTCTTTTGTTTTTTTGCGCTTATACTAAAAAAAGTACACGACGTAGTCCTTGAAATTACTACGTTAAAAGATTATCAATAGAAAAGACCAATGTTTTGTTTGAAGAACACGCCTGCAGATACTATAATTAGTATGTGTAGGACTTTGTTTTTTTGGGAATGAATGACATAGCATTCAAGACATAAAGAGCGAAGGAATCGCTGAAAGTTTTCGGTTAATGAACGTGTTGATCCAGGAACAGGAGGTGCCTATGGAACTACAGATTCAAGATCTTGTTACCTCTATCCGCAAAGAAGGGGTAGAGGCGGCAAACGCCGAAGCGGAAGCTATCATTGCAGAAGCCAAAAGGAAAGCCGACTCGATCATCGGCAGCGCAAAAACTGAGGCTCAGCAGTACAAGGACACAGCTGAGAAAGAGATCAATATCCTCAGAGAGAGCGCCGAGGTGAGCGCCGACCAGGCCAGGAGGGACGCCGTGCTTGCATTCAGGACGGAGATCCAGGGAGAATTCGAAAAGATACTCTCGGCCGCGGTCAGCAAGGAACTTTCCGGGGAGGCTCTCGGCAAACTGATCCGCGCGGCTGTTGCCGGCGAAGATATCGCAGCTTATACTGCGGAGGTCGCCGAGGTGAGCGATGCTCTGAAGGGCGAGCTTGCCAGGGAGATCAAGAACGGACTGGAGATCAGACCGACCAGGAGCGTGCAGCAGGGATTCCGGCTTGCGTCAAAGGACGGCTCCGGTTATTTCGACTGCTCGGATGAAGGAATCATGGAGATGCTGATGCCATACTTCAGAGACCTGGATTTCCAGTAAAGAAGGAGGCAAAGCATGGCTTCGTATTATTATCTGATTCCAAGCCTGCCTGAACTGAGAGCAGACGGCGAAATGCCGCTGACCTACAGCGAATTTCTCAACTGCTGCCAGGGGAACGTAAGCGAAACGGTATTCGGGCTTCTCAAGGATCTCGAACTGTCCTCGACTGAGGGACCTCTGGTGCGGGAATGGGCGCAGTTCTACGGGATGCTCACGAAAGAGCTCAGCTACCAGAGGAGCATGAACCTCGGAAAGAGCTACTCGTCGGCATACGACAAGGACGGCATCATCGCGCAGGTCGTAGCATCGGCGCTGTCGGCAAAGAATCCGCTCGAGGCCGAGAAGATACTGCTTGAATACGAGTTCGAAAACCTCGATTCACTTGTCGGGCTGCACATGTTCGATGACTATGTGCTTTTCGGATATGCGATCAAACTGAAACTGCTGGAACGTCTTAACTGTTTCGAGCAGTCCAGGGGCAAGGCTGAATTCACATCCCTCTTCGAGGGACTGCAGCAGCAAGTATACAGTTTGTAACAGGAGTGTTATATGAAGACAGAAACAGGATATGTAGCCGGAGTCAACGGAAACCTGATCAAAGTTGATTTCGATGGCTCCGTTCGAAAGAATGAAGTTGGTTACATCCTCGTTGGAGATAAACGCCTCAAGGGAGAGGTCATACGTATCAATAACGGGGAGGTAAGCATGCAGATCTACGAGATGACAGACGGCATCAAGGTCGGCGACCCTGTAGAGTTCACCGGCGAGCTCATGTCCGTAGATCTGGGTCCGGGACTGCTGACCCAGGTATTTGACGGTCTGCAGAACCCGCTGCCTGAACTTGCAGAGCAGTGCGGATTCTTCCTGGAAAGAGGCGTGTACCTTGACGCGATCCCTGACCGCGACTGGGAGTTCACGCCGACCGTAAAGATCGGCGACCGCGTAGAGGCTGGCAGCACCGTCGGCACAGTGCCTGAGGGTCTGTTCACCCACCACATCATGGTCCCGTTCACACTCAAAGGAAACGACTGGACAGTAGAGTCCGTCAAGGCGGCGGGCACATACAACGTGCACGACACGGTCTGCACCATCGTCAACGACAAGGGCGAGAAGAAGGATCTTACCATGATCTTCACTCAGCCGGTAAAGCAGGCGGTCAAGTGCTATGCGGAGAGGCTTCGTCCGAACGAACCGCTCGTAACGAAGATCCGCTGTATCGATGCCTTCCTGCCGGTCGCGAAGGGCGGCACATTCTGCACCCCGGGACCGTTCGGAGCGGGCAAGACGGTACTGCAGCACATGCAGGCCAAGAACTCCGATGTTGACATCGTTATCGTAGCGGCCTGCGGAGAGCGTGCCGGCGAGGTAGTAGAAGTACTGAAGGAATTCCCTGAACTGACCGACCCTAAGACAGGGCGTTCGCTCATGGAGAGGACCATCATCATCTGCAACACCTCGTCCATGCCGGTAGCCGCCAGAGAGGCGTCCTGCTATACAGCGGTGACCCTGGCCGAATACTACAGACAGATGGGACTCGACGTTCTGCTCCTCGCAGACTCGACGAGCCGCTGGGCCCAGGCGATGCGTGAGATGTCCGGACGTCTTGAGGAGATCCCGGGCGAGGAAGCCTTCCCGGCCTACCTCGAATCGACGATCGCGACCTTCTACGAAAGAGCCGGAAAGGTGCGCCTCAACGACGGATCGATCGCTTCGATCACCATCGGCGGCACGGTATCCCCGGCCGGCGGTAACTTCGAAGAGCCTGTGACGCAGGCTACGCTGAAGGTAGTAGGAGCATTCCACGGACTTGCGAGAGAGCGTTCCGACGCGCGTAAGTACCCGGCCATCCACCCGGTGGAATCCTGGTCGAAGTACGTGGGCGTCGTCGACATGGACCGCATCCACACGGCGCGCGGCATACTCATCAGAAGCACGGAGGTCAACCAGATGATGAAGGTAGTCGGCGAGGAAGGTACTTCCAGCGAGGACTACATCATTTATCAGAAGGGAGAGCTTCTGGACGCGGTATATCTGCAGCAGAACTCGTTCGATCCTATCGACCAGGCGTGCATGCCTGACAGGCAGCGCAGGGAGTTCGATGTGCTCTACGATGCGATGATGCAGACATACGCTATAACGGACAAGAAGGAGATCAGAGCGTTCTTCAACCAGCTCAGACAGGAATTCCTCGACTGGCACGGCACTGAGTTCGAGACCAAGGAGTTCGAGGCTCAGCAGAAGAAGATCACTGACTTCTACATGTCTAAAGTAGGTTAGCTGAGAGGACGGTGTGATATGCAAAAAGTATATACGAAAATAGAATCGATCGTAGGCAACGTAGTCACCGTCCGCGCCGAGGGAGTCAGAAACGGCGACCTTGCGCTCGTGGGAGACAGCTATGCCAACGTCATCAAGCTTGAGAAGGACATGGTGTCCCTCCAGGTATTCGCGGGAGCTCAGGGCGTCAGCACGACAGACCCTGTACGCTTCCTCGGCAGACCGATGATGGTATCCTTCTCGGAGCATCTGCTCGGCCGTGTATTCGACGGAGCGGGCGTGCCGAGAGACAACGGTCCTGCCCTTACAGAAAACATGATCCCTATCGGCGGGCCTTCATTTAACCCGGCGAAGAGGATCCTTCCTAACAAGATGGTACGTACCGGTATCCCGATGATCGACGTGTTCAACACGCTGGTAGAGAGCCAGAAGCTCCCGATCTTCTCCATCTCCGGAGAACCATACAACCAGCTGCTGTCGAGGATCGCGATGCAGGCCGAGGTAGACATCATCATCCTCGGAGGCATGGGACTCAAGTACGATGACTACATGGAGTTCCGCGACACGCTCGAAAAGGGCGGCGCCATGAGCCACACTGTAATGTTCATCCATACCGCTGCGGACCCTATCGTAGAGTGCACGCTGGTGCCTGACATGTCGCTGGCCGTTGCCGAGCAGTTCGCTCTCGAAGGAAAGAGAGTGCTCGTTCTTCTGACGGACATGACGAACTTCGCCGATGCCCAGAAGGAAATGGCGATCACGATGGAGCAGGTGCCGTCGAACCGTGGCTATCCGGGCGACTTATACAGCTGCCTTGCCTCGCGTTACGAAAAGGCCGTGGATATAGAAGGAGCGGGCTCCATCACCATCCTCGGAGTAACGACGATGCCGGGCGACGATGTTACCCACCCGGTTCCTGACAACACAGGATACATCACAGAGGGTCAGTTCTATCTGAAGGGCGGCCACATCGAGCCGTTCGGTTCGCTGTCGCGTCTGAAACAGAACGTAAACGGCAAGACCAGGGACGACCACCGCGCGCTGATGGACGGCATGATCAAGCTCTACGCCCAGTACAAGGAATCCCTCGAGAAGAAATCCATGGGATTCAACATGACTGAGTGGGACGACAAACTCCTGAAGTACGGCGAGCTCTTCGAGAAGAAGATGATGGACCTGTCAGTAAACATCCCGCTTGAGGACGCGCTCGATCTCGGCTGGGACATCCTCGCAGACTGCTTCGATCCTGTAGAGACGGGAATGAAGACGAGCCTGATCGAGGAAAGATGGCCGAACAAGGAAGCGCTGGCTTAACAAAGGAGCGTGTCCATGGCTATCAAACTAACCAAGAACGAGCTGAAGAAGCAGAAGGACAACCTTAAGCAGTTCCAGCGCTATCTTCCGACGCTGCAGCTCAAAAAGCAGCAGCTCCAGTCGGTGATAATGGGCATACGCAACGAGCTGGAACGCAAGGAAGCCGAACGCATTCAGATGATTGGTGACCTGGACGACTGGATAGCAGTATTCGCAGAGAATGAGATCTTCGACGAAGACAAGAAACTCGACCGGCTGGTGCAGCCGGACAGGGTGATCGTCAAGGACGAGAACGTGGCGGGCGTCACGATCCCGGCCTTCGAAGAGCTCACGTTCAAGGACATCAGCTACGATGTGGACGACTATCCGCTGTGGGTAGATACCGCCTGCTTCAAGCTGCGTGAGATCGCCAGGCTGGACGCGATAGTCTCGACGCTGAGGAAACAGGCCGAGCTTCTTGAGAAGGAGCTCCGCACGACTTCCCAGAGGGTCAACCTTTTCGAGAAGGTCAAGATCCCGGAAGCCAAAGAGAACATCCGCGTCATCCAGGTATACCTGGGAGACCAGCAGACAGCTGCCGTTGTCCGCGGTAAGATCTCGAAGAAGAAATTAGTGGAGGTATAGCGATGGTAGAAAAAATGAAAATGGTTCACATCGTGACGACTGCCTCCCGCAAGGATGAGATGCTGAAAGCTCTCCGCGATGTCGGAGTGATGCATCTCGCCGAAAAACAAAGTGCAGATCGCGGAGTATCCGAACGATTCCAGACCCTGTCCCGCACGGCGATGGCCCTCGGGGACTACGCCGAAAAGAAACAGGTGCCTGCTGAAGAGATACTGAGCGATGATGAATTCAACAAAATGTATGCGGGCGTGCTCGAAGCGATCGACCGCAAGGCAGCGCTTGGCCAGGAGATAAGCAGCGCCAACACAGAGATCGACAGGATCCGGGCGTGGGGCGAATTCTCGCCGGCCGACGTGGAGGCTCTCAGAAGTGAAGGCTACGATCTCCACTTCTACCGCCTGGGCGACAAGGAACTCGAGGCGGCTCTGGAGCATGAGGATGTCAGGCTCATAAGGCTTGCTCCTGTAGACAAGCAGGCTGCTGTCGCGGTGTTCGGCACGCTTCCGGCGGATATCCCGGCAACGGAATTCATGCTGCCGGAGAAGAGCATGAGAGAACTCGAGGCGGACATAAAGACTGCCGGAGAGGGCATCGGGGAATGCGACTCGACCCTCAGGGCTGCATCCGTCTACGAGAAGAGCTTCAAGGATCAGCTGCTCAAGGCCAGCAACGAGCTCAATTACGCGACTGCCGATGCGACATGTCAGAGCGATGACGATTTCGTCTGGCTCTCGGGATACATCCCTGAAGTCGAGATGGACAAGTTCAGGACGATGGCAGAACAGACGCAGTGCGCGTGGGCTGCAGATGATGTGGATGAAGACGACGATCAGATTCCTACAAAGCTGAGATATACGAAGGTATCGAAGCTGATCGAGCCGGTATTCAACATCCTCGGCATACTGCCGGGATACAGAGAGCAGGACGTCTCGCTGTGGTTTCTCCTGTTCTTCACTCTGTTCTTCGCGATGATAATCGGAGACGGAGGATACGGCGTGCTCATACTGCTCGGCACCATAGCTCTCAGAGTAAAGACAAAAGAGAGCTCCACGGTGACCTTCCTGCTCTTCGTACTGTCGATCGCCACCATTGTGTGGGGTGCCGTCACAGGCACATGGTTCGGCATGGAGAGCGCCATGAAGGTGCCGTTCCTGAAGGCTCTGGTCATACCGAGTCTGGCTACGTACCCTGAGTACTTCGGCCTTACAAGCAACGTGACGCAGAACGCGATAATGAAATTCTCGTTCTCGATAGGCGCGGTACAGATGGCTCTCGGATCCATCCTGGCCATAAAGGACAAACTGGCCAAGAAAGACCTTTCGTGGGTCGCGAATCTCGGATGGGCCATAGCGGTCATCGCGATGTACCTGCTGGCTCTGAATCTGGTCATACACGACCCGATTCCTCTGAAGCCGGTATTCGCCATGATAGGCGTAGCGTTCGTCCTGGTGCTGCTCTTCGGCGGAATGTCGCCTGAGCTGAGCTTCGCGCAGGGACTGAAGGCGGGTCTTGCGAATGCGTTCACGGACTTCCTTGACACCATAAGCTGCTTCGGCAACGTAATGAGTTACATCAGACTGTTCGCGGTCGGAATGGCCGGTGTGGCGATCTCGCAGAGTTTCAACGGGATCGCGGCCGGCATGAGCGGCCCTCTGATCATACTCGGTGTCCTGGTCGTGCTCATAGGCCACGCACTCAACATAATAATGTGTTTCCTGTCAGTAGTCGTTCACGGCGTGCGTCTGAACGTGCTCGAGTTCTCCGGCCAGGTAGGCCTGGAGTGGACGGGACTCCCTTACGAGCCATTCAAAGAGCTTGAAAAATAACGTTACTTTGATCCCCCGTCCGTTCCGGGAATCCGGGCGAAGCGAAGGATCCGATAATTAAAAGAAAAGGAGAACAACTATGAATCTTGCACTTATAGGTATGGCTGCGGCCCTTGGTTTATCTGCTGCCGGTTCGGCGTTCGGCGCCGGATTTGCCGGTATGTCTGCAGTAGGAGCATGGAAGAAATGTTATGCCAGCGGCAAGCCTGCTCCGTTCATCATGATCGCTTTCACCGGCGCGCCTCTTACACAGACCATTTACGGTTTCCTGCTGATGAACTTCATCAACGGCAGCGCTGCCAACAATCCGGGACTCGCTCTCGGCGTAGGCCTCTTCGGAGGATTCGCGATCGGAATGTCCGCCCTCTTCCAGGGCAAGTGCGCGGCGGCATCCGCTGACGCTCTCGGCGCAACAGGAAAAGGTACCGCGAACTACTTCATCGTAATCGGTATCGTAGAGACAGTAGCTCTGTTCACACTCGTATTCGGACTGCTGCTCCTCAACAGCGCCGCATAGTTAATCACACCTAACGGGGCCTGACCCCGTTAAAGACAACTAACGGACAACTAACGGGGCCTGACTGCCCCCGTTAGATCATTGCAGAACTGCACAAAGCAAGTTTGATGGAGGGACGGCGAACAGCCGCCCCTCCGTTTTATTTGTGTATCAGATGCCGTATGCCGCCCGGCCATACACAAAATTACCCTCATGAGGCGGTGCATGAGCTCACGAACGTTCTGTTTTGTGTATGGCCGGTACATATTCTCAAAACGATACACATGATTGCGCGAAAAGCTGTGTATCGTTTTTCGAAATCGATATACCCATACACAAATCGGCCGATCTGAGGTCTTTTCTCAGGGCCGGGGCCGTCAAAAATGTGTATGAAAAGCAAAGAACTGACGATCATTACACCAAACATGACTCCGGCAAGGATTATTGCAGCGGCTAAGCGCTGTCCGGGTGTAAATCTCGTATGCGCTTGATTAGAATTACACCGTTTTCACCGAATACGGTGTAATCCTGCATCCGTGGCCGCCTGGATTACACCCGGATGTATATAAACCCGCCATTATAGCGGGCATGATCGCAGGAACGGTGTAATATGGAAAGGCACGGGGATGATTTTACACCCGAATAAGCACACAGGCGCTTATCCGGACTGTACAGGCTGAAAACGAAGCATGGCCCCCCCTGGACTGTACAGGCTGAAAACGAAGCATGGCCCCCTGGGCTGTACAGTCTGAAAACGAAGCATGGCCCCTCCGAATCGTTTAGTCTGAATGCGAATTATGGCTTCTCCTGACTGTACAGTCTGAACCTGTACCATAGTATATAAAAAACCGGCAGCGTTCCGATACGGTACAGTGCTGCCGGTTGTAATCATATTATGATCTCTGTCGATTTGTTATCATTCGCCAATTATTGCTGTTATTTGTCCCATGGGACCTGATCGCGGTAGCTTCCGAAAGGAGTCACCGGCAGGTATACGTTCATGAGGAAGTTGCGGTCCTCGAGGTGCTTTTCATCGAGGCTCAGCTTTATGCAGACAGCCCAGCCGCCGTCAAACGTGAACTGGATCGTGTCTCTTGAGATCTCGCCGTATTTGCCTGTCGCCATCCTTACATCCAGTAGATCGGTAGGGAACCTGACAGGCTGGACGGTGTGGTTGGAGTTGTTCGGCATGCAGCCGAGGCCCGCGTGGGAGTTGACGCAGCCTATGCGTGTGACCTCAAGCTCAGGTATAGGCTTGATGAAATAGTAGTCGTATTTGCCGTAGAAGAAATCGAGCATTCTCTGCGGGGCTTCCGGATGGTACTTGCAGATGCGCGGGAGCTCGTTGCCTATCGCCTTGAGCATAGGACCGATGAGCTTGCCGTAGAGGAATTCTTCCTCGCGAAGAAGCTCGTGCCATGTTTCCGTGTCATACGGCTCAAAGGACTGAAGGATCTCGTTCATGTCCATAAAGTACTCATTGGAGCACGGCACGCGGAAGATCCTTTCGCCGAAGTCGTCGATCTCGTTGAACCTGCTCACGAAGTTGTCGTCGCGCATGTTAGGACTGCGGTCGGCAACCTTCATCGATGAGAGCACGTTGGCGTCGCTCTTGACTGAGATCGATATGTGCCAGTCGAATTCAGGCCGCTCGATGAGCAGCTCGCCGAAAGAGTCTTCTTCGAGCTCCCTTACGAGGTAGTTGAAGCGGATCCTGAGAGGCTCTCCTCCCTTGAGGAAGACATACGGCTCTTTGGAAGTGATGCGCCTCATGGCAGGCCTTGCCTGTCTGTCGGCGAGCTTTTTGTCCGCGCCCGGAGCCTTGTCCCAGACCTTGAGAAAATACTGGTATTCTTCGTCATCCCTGAATTCATACGGGACATCTCTGTCCTGCAGGATGCTCTCGAGTGACCATGCCGTGGCTGCTACGAGAAGTTCGTTTATCATAATGAAGTCCTCCGTACATATATCAGATAAGGAAATCTCATGCTGTTTAAGAGCGGCAGCGCCGCTACAGTTTATTATAAACCACGAGCGATAAAAAAACATCAAAGAGCGGATATTTTTTAGCGGCCTTGTGCTAAAATTAAACATGGATCTCAGTTTCAGAGAGGACGGATAATGACAGATATAACCAAACTGCAGAACGGCAGCGACATAAGAGGCATAGCCTCAGAGGGCGTGCCGGGCGAAGAGGTAGATCTCACAAGGGAAAGAGCGGGGCAGATAACAGGAGCGTTCTGCTACTGGCTCTCGAAGAAGGTGCAGAAGAACCCGGTAATGCTGAACATATGCGTCGGCATGGATCCGAGGATATCGGGTCCCGAACTCAAAGAGGGCGTGCTCGAGGCGATCAGCCTCTGGGGCGCTCACGGCAGTGACGCCGGCATAGCCACGACGCCCGCGATGTTCATGTCTACGGTCCTTCCGTATTTCGAATTCGACGGCGCCGTCATGATAACGGCCAGCCATCTTCCGTACAACAGGAACGGCTTCAAGTTCTTCACCGCCGAAGGCGGACTCGAAAAGGAAGACATAGCCGAGATACTCAGGCTGGCTTCGCGATACAACTTCATAGGCGGAGTCTATGACAGGGACGGGGCAAACGTGATGCCGATGTACGCGGCATATCTGCGCCAGATGATCACACAGGGCCTGGCCGATGTGCCGGGCTATCTGAAGGGCATGCACATAGTGGTGGATGCCGGGAACGGAGCCGCGGGATTCTTTGCGTCGGAAGTCCTTGAGAAGCTGGGCGCCGATATAAGCGGAAGCCTCTATCTTGAACCGGACGGGACCTTCCCGAACCATCCTGCGAATCCGGAGGACAAAGACGCCATGGCTGAGATATGCAAAGCGGTCAGAGACAGCGGAGCCGATCTCGGCATAATATTCGATGCCGACGGAGACAGATCGGCAGCGGTCGCTCCGGGCGGAAGGCCGCTGGCCAGAAATGAGATCGTAGCCCTGGCGGCTGCGCTGGCGGCTGATGACTATCCGGGCGGCACCGTGGTCACGGACAGCGTCACATCCGATGAACTGCATGACTTCCTCGAAAAGAAGCTCGGGCTGAAGCACTTCAGATACAGAAGGGGATACAGGAACGTCATCGGCAAGGCGAAAGAGCTGAAAGAACAGGGGGAGAACGCCTTCCTCGCGATAGAAACATCGGGCCACGCGGCGTATTCCGACAACTATTTCCTGGATGACGGGGCCTTTCTCGCGGTCCAGATAGTGGTCAACGCGGCCAGGCTCAAAAGAGACGGCAAGGAGATAACGGAGCTCATAAAAGGACTGAAGTCGCCGGCCGAGTCGGAGGAATTCAGGCTCAGGATAAAGGCCGAAGATTTCAGAAAGTACGGGCAGGGCGTGCTCGAGGACTTCGAGAAGTGGGCCGAGTACTCGAAGAAGTTCGAGGTCGTGAAGCCGAACTACGAGGGCGTAAGGGTCAACTACAGACTCGACGGCAAGTGCGGATGGTTCCTGCTGAGGATGTCGCTGCACGATCCGGTGATGCCTCTCAACATAGAGTCGGATGAAGAGGGAGGAGTCGAAAAGGCCCTCGCCGAGATACGCGAATTCATGAAAGGATATAAAGAGATAGAACTGTAATGGCTAAGAATGCGGGATCGAAAAACACAAAGATAAGACGCGGCGCCGAGAACGTGATCATGGTCTGCCTTGCCCTGATCGTGCTGGTGTCCGGCTGGAAGATATACACCATAATGCGCGGATATCACGAGGGGCAGCAGGTATATAAGAAGATATCAGAGCAGACCGCGAAGAACGGCTTCACCGGTGACATCGACTGGGACAAGCTCCGGAAGATAAACCCCGATGTCGTGGGATGGCTCTACTATAAAGACACCGTAATCGACTACCCTATAGTGCAGGGAGAGGACAACGACAGGTACCTGTGGACTCTGTTCGACGGCAGCGTCGGAGGCTTCGGCACGCTCTTTGCCGACGCCGCGACAGAGGCTCCGTTCAGGCAGTTCAATACGATAGTGTACGGCCATCACATGAAGGACGGCTCGATGTTCGCTCCGCTCAAGCAGCTCAAGTCGAGCGATTACGCGAAGGAACACCCTCAGCTCGAGCTGATCACGCCGGAAGGCAAATTCCATCTGGTCATATGGGCCTTCCTCAACCAGCCTGCGGACAGCCAGATATACGTGACCAACATACACGATAAAACCGAGAGGGAAGAATATCTCAAACTCATCGAAGACCTCGCGGACTATACCACTGACGTGAAGGTCAGCGCCGACGACAGACTGGTCATACTTTCGACCTGCGCGTATGAGTACCAGGACGCCCGCTACATGGTGGTCGGAAAGATGGTCCCGTGGAAAGGCCAGAAGATCAACATGAGCTACGCCGAGCCTGAGGACGCGGAAGCGGATGCTGATGCTGATGCTGATGCTGATGCGGACACGGAAGAAGGCGGCGGGGACGAATAGCTCCCGGATGTGCAATCGGGAGCTCCGATGTGATACAATTACTTTGTTGTTCAAAGCTGCGGCGTGCCGCCCGCGGGGATAAGCAAGTGAAAGGATGTAATTATGGACTATAAAATGACTATCGCCGGACTCGAGAGACGTCTGCCTCTCTGCAGGGTAACAGACGACCTTTATATCGCCGGATTCATTATGTTCAATGATGTCGAGATCACGGAAGCGTGCGCAAAGGCTCTTCTCGAAAAGGCGCCTGACTTCGACGTGATGATCACAGCCGAGAGCAAGGGCATCCCTCTTGCATACGAGATGTCGCGCCAGTCAGGCAAGCCGTACATCGTTGCCCGCAAGGGAGTCAAGCTCTACATGCGCGACGCCATCATGGTGCACGTCAAGTCCATAACGACTTCGGGCGTGCAGACGCTCTGCCTCGGAAGAGACGAGAAAGAACTGATGGAAGGGAAGAAGATACTCATCGTCGATGACGTGATCAGCACCGGAGAATCGCTGAATGCGCTCGAACAGCTGGTGAACGAAGTGGGAGGAAAGATCGTCGGCAAGTTCGCGGTGCTCGCTGAGGGCGAGGCTGCCGGGAGGAAGGATATACAGTTCCTCGAGTACCTGCCGCTCTTCACGCCGGACGGCAAGCCGAAGTAGACAGCGGCTCAAAGCATTGGAATCTCAGGCCTCCGTGCGCGGAGGCTTTTGATTTGATCACAAAATAACGGGATTGTTTTGTATTTGGTACACAAATTAAACCTCTGAATTTGAGTTTTTTCACAAAAAGTATTGACACACAATCTTCACAATGCTATCATCACGCTGTACACAAATTCTGTGCACTTGTAAAGGAGACCAAATGTATTTCAGCTCAGGCGTGATCGTAATCAGCATTATCAGCGTCCTTCTGGTCGGCAGACTGGTAGAGGGCGAAATTATGCTGCAGGGCGATTGAGTACAAAGGTCACTGAATCTGATGCTTGGGAGCCCGCAGCGATGCGGGCTTATTAAATGCCCGGGCAGGGACTCGCAAGTCACTTATCAGCTATCACTCAGTCAGTTAATTCTTAGGTAAATCAGGAAAGGGAGAAACAAAATGAAAAAGACATGGGCAAAAGTCGTAGTTGTAGCAATCTCCTGCATGATGGTGTTCTCGTTCGCGGCTTGCGGCAGCAAGAGCGGCGGAAGCGGCGGAGATGCAGGAGACAATACACTGAAGCTGGGAAGCACCGGCCCTCTTACAGGACCTGCAGCTATCTATGGTAACGCTGTAAAGAACGGCGGACAGATCGCTGTTGATGAGATCAATGCGGCTAATCCGGACGGCGTTCAGGTTTCGTGGCAGGTAGAGGACGATGAGGGTGACGGCGAGAAAGCAGTCAACGCATATAATAAGCTGGTCGATGACGGGATGCAGGTTCTTCTCGGTTCCGTAACATCCGGAGCATGCGTCGCAGTAGCGGAAAAAACATTCGAGGACAGAGTCTTCACACTTACGCCGTCTGCATCACAGACTGCCGTAACTGAAGGCAAGGACAATGTATTCCAGCTCTGCTTCAGAGACCCTGACCAGGGTACGATCTCGGCGGACTACATCGTAGAGAATTTCCCTGATGCGAAAGTAGGAGTTATCTACAACAATGCAAGTGACTATTCTGCGGGAATCTTCGATGGATTCAAGAAGGAGTTTGAGGCAAAGGGAAAAGAGATCGTAGCAGTAGAGGCGTTCGCGGATGATGCAAACACTGATTTCCAGGCGCAGCTCAACTCGATGAAGAACGCAGGCGCAGACCTTGTGTTTGTTCCGAATTACTACACACCTGTATCGAACATCCTCGTTCAGGCGGACAAGATGGGATACAAGCCGACATTCTTCGGTTGTGACGGCGTTGACGGAATCCTTACACTTGAGAACTTCGACAAGAATCTGGCAGAGGGAGTATACCTCCTGACACCGTTCACAGCTTCTGCTGAGGATGAAAAGACCCAGAAATTCGTTGAAGCATACAAAGAAGCTTACGGTGAGGAGCCTAACCAGTTTGCAGCTGACGCATATGACTGCGTATATGCAGCATATGATGCCTTTGCTAAAACAGGCCTCAAAGCAGACGCTTCCGCAGCTGATATATGCGAAGCAATGGTCAGCCAGTTTACAGGCGGATTCTCATATGAAGGACTTACTGCCTCCGGTTCTATGAAATGGAAGGAGACGGGCGAAGTCGACAAGATGCCGGCTGTATATGTCATCGAAGGCGGAAAGTATGTTGAGAAGTAATACACTGACTGACTTAAGTGTATAGTTGTTGGCCGAGGGGTGTTGCATGCAATGTGCGGCACCCCGAAGCCGCGTTTAACAGAAAGAAGAAACCATGAATTTTTTGACTAACATCATCTCAGGCCTCAGCCTGGGCAGCGTATATGCGATCATAGCGCTTGGATATACGATGGTCTATGGTATCTCAAAAATGCTTAACTTCGCCCACGGGGATGTCATCATGATCGGAGCGTACATGTCGTTCGTCATGACACAGTACATCGGAGCGAACGGATGGATCGCCCTTCTGGTGGCCATGGCCGTATGCACTTTGCTCGGCATCACCATCGAGAGGCTGGCGTACCGACCTCTCCGCGGCACAGGTTCCCTCGCTGTCCTGATAACGGCAATAGGAGTATC
Source organism: uncultured Eubacteriales bacterium (assembly GCA_902793875.1). GTDB lineage: Bacteria > Bacillota > Clostridia > Peptostreptococcales > Anaerovoracaceae > Crickella. Next base: position 43,042 of record CADBFL010000001.1, read on the forward strand.
GTATTTTCTGCAGAATATGGCTCTTCTTATCTGGGGTGCAAATCCCAAGATGTTCACAAGCCTGTTCAAAGGAATGAGTCCTGTGCATGCTGCAGGAGGGAAGCTTACCATTACGCCGGAATCGATCCTCACCATAGCAGCCAACATCGTAATCATGATCGCGCTGACGCTGTTTGTAAGCAAGACAAAAGCGGGCAAGGCTATGAGGGCCGTGTCCGAAGACAACGGGGCCGCCCAGCTCATGGGCATAAATGTCAATCAGTCCATATCGCTCACCTTTGCGATAGGATCGGGACTTGCTGCCGTCGCCGGAGTGCTGATGTGCTCGGCTTATCCCATTCTGATGCCTACTACCGGCGCGATGCCGGGCATCAAGGCGTTCACTGCAGCAGTCTTCGGCGGTATCGGATCCATTCCGGGAGCGATGATCGGAGGGCTGATTCTTGGCCTGATCGAAATCTTCTCGAGAGCATATATCTCGACAGAACTCTCAGACGCCATCGTGTTTGCATGCCTGATCATCGTGCTGCTGGTCAAGCCTACGGGTCTGCTCGGCAAGAAGATCAGCGAGAAAGTGTAGGTGAGCCATGGCAGACAGAATTCTTAACCTGAAATCGATCGGCTCAAGGGGCCTCAAGAACGCCGTGAAGGGCAACGAATACCGCAGAGAGGCTTCCATATCCTACGGGATCCTGATAATCGGATACATCCTGCTGTCGCTCGGCGCGGCTACAGGCCTTATCGGGCATAATCTTCAGGGGCAGTTCGTCCCGATCTGCGTGTATGTTTCGCTGGCCGTTTCGCTGAACCTCGTCGTGGGCATATCCGGAGAGCTTTCGCTCGGACACGCGGGCTTCATGGCCGTCGGTGCATTCAGCGGCATAGTCATGGAACGCATGCTGCTAGCTCATATGAGCTTTGAACCGGCTGTCATGATACTATCGATGCTCTTCGGGGCATGCATGGCGGCGATCGCGGGATTCATTATCGGCATCCCTATACTGGGACTGCGCGGCGACTACCTCGCCATCGTGACGCTCGCGTTCGGAGAGATAATAAGGAACTTCATGAACGTGCTCTACTTCGGCCTGGATGAAAACGGCCACCTGAAGTTCGCGTTCAATCATACCATCGAAGGCATAGAAAACAGCCAGAGAATCATAACCGGAGCCATAGGAGCGACCGGAACAAAGACTATATCCACGTTCAACTGGGGCTTGCTGCTTTGCATCTTCACTGTCTTCGTTGTGCTCAACATGAAGAACTCCAAGCAGGGAAGAGCCATAATGGCAATCAGGGACAACCGCATCGCAGCAGAATCCATCGGACTCGATGTAAGGAAGTACAAGCTCATGGCGTTTGTCGTCAGCGCGGCTCTTGCCGGGATGGCGGGATGCCTGTTCGGACTGAACTACAGCACACTGGTGCCTCTTAAGTTCAACTTCAACACATCGGTACTGATCCTGGTGTTCGTCGTACTCGGCGGAGTAGGAAATATATGGGGCTGCATAATCGCGGCCACAGTGCTTACCATACTGCCTGAGGCATTCAGACAGTTCGCTGATTACAGGATGCTGACCTACGCCATCGTACTCATCCTTGTCATGATCTGCACATATAACCCGACCATCAAAGCCAGGGTCACGGCCATATGGAACAGGATCAACCCGTTCAAAAAGAAGGGCGGCGACAAACCGAAAAAGAAAAAGACCGGAAAGGAGGCTGCATAAATGGCTCCAAAAGATAAAAGAGACGAGATCCGCGAGACCGAAATCTCGGAAACCGGTCATACTTATGAGAACAGACAGGAGATATACTACAACGACAACGTCGGCGGAAGAGCCGTGTTCGTTGACTCCAAGGAGCAGTACGGACCGGACGAGCCGTACAATGATCAGGTCTATCTTCCTGAAAAGGACAAGGGCAAGGCGCCGGTGCTCGAAGTAAAGGGCCTCGGCATAGACTTTGGCGGACTGACCGCGGTAGACAATTTCAACCTCACGCTCGGCAGGACCGAGATCGGCGGACTGATCGGACCTAACGGCGCCGGCAAGACCACGATCTTCAACATGCTGACCAAGGTGTACGAGCCGACCAGGGGAGAGATCTTCTTTGACGGAAAGAGCACCAAGGGCATGACTACCGTGGACATCAACAAGGCCGGAATGGCGCGTACCTTCCAGAACATCAGGCTTTTCGACAAGCTGACTGTAGAGGAGAACATAAAGGTCGCCCTCCATCACACCACGGACTACGGTCTGATCAGCGGGATGTTCCACACGCCTAAGTACAGGCACGAGGAATTCCGCATCCGGAAGGAGGCGATGAAGTACCTCAAGATATTCGGCATGACGAAAACTGCCGACTACAGGGCGGGGTCGCTGCCGTACGGAGCTCAGAGGAGGCTCGAGATCATGAGGGCTCTGGCTACAAAGCCTAAACTGCTGCTGCTCGACGAGCCTGCGGCGGGCATGAACCCGTCCGAGACATCCGAACTCATGGAGACCATCAAGGAGATCCGCGACAGGTTCCAGATCGCGATATTCCTGATCGAGCACGACATGAACCTGGTCATGAACATCTGCGAGGGCATCGTGGTGCTCAATTACGGCCGCGTCATCGCCAAGGGCAGCGCGTCCGAGATCCAGAGCAATCCGAAGGTCATCGAGGCCTACCTCGGCAAGAGCAGAGGCAAGATGGAAGAGGAAGAAAAGAACGAGGACATCGAGGAAGCTCTCAGCAAGGGCAAGCTCGAATCCGCTGCTTCCGGCAAGCCTGACGCCGGGTCATCGGGGAAGGAGGTCGGATAATGGGTACTGTACTGACAGTAAAGAACATCAATGTCTATTATGGGGCCATCCATGCCATAAAAGGCATCTCCTTCGACGTAAACAGGGGCGAGATCGTTACGCTTATCGGAGCCAACGGCGCCGGCAAGTCGACCACCCTGCACACCATCTCGGGACTTCTGAGGAGCAAGACGGGAGACATCGAATTCCTCGAGGAATCGATCTCGCATACCGCCGCTCACAAGATAGTCTCCAAGGGCATATCCCACGTGCCGGAAGGCCGCAGGATATTCCAGGGAATGACGGTCGAGGAGAATCTCCAGATGGGCGCTTTCGTGACCAAGCAGGACAGGATCGCCCACAACCTCGAGTACGTGTACGAGCAGTTCCCGAGGCTCAAGGAGAGGACCTCGCAGATCGCGGGCACGCTCTCGGGCGGCGAGCAGCAGATGCTTGCCATGGGAAGAGCTCTCATGTCCGATCCTGAGCTGCTGATGCTCGACGAGCCTTCGATGGGGCTCGCGCCTATCCTGGTAGACCAGATCTTCGAGATCATCGAGAACCTCAATAAGGCCGGCACGACCATACTGCTGGTAGAGCAGAACGCTCAGATGGCGCTCTCGGTAGCCGACAGGGCATACGTCATAGAGACGGGCAGGATCTCGCTCTCCGGCACCGGAGAAGAGCTTGCAAAGTCCGACGAAGTCCGCAAGGCATACCTCGGAGGCTAAATACCGCGGCAAAGCAGCTGCGCGCGGTCATTGATGCATCTTCAGCGGCTCCGGATCCTGTCCGGGGCCGCTTGCATGTCTCATAAGAGTATACACTACGGAATGGAACGGAAAGACTCGAAAGAGCCGGAGGCTGCCATTCCGGTCGGCTGTAGATGCATGGAGGAATAGAATGAAAGATAAGAAACCTGAGAGCGCGGAAGAGACGAAGCTCCTGGAGCCGGATGATCTCGAATCGATATCGGGCGGACTGCCGCCCATGGAAATGCTTACTGCAGAAGAACGCGAACGCTATTTTCATCTGAAGAACTGGTCGCTGGAAATCATGAAACATTCACCTATTCCGGCGGAAAGAATCTCTGCAGGGCAGCAATATTCGGATTATGTAAGGTTTCTGGAGAATAAGTACGGAAAAGCTAAATAAAAACAGTCCGTGCAGGACATAGGGGCAGAAGCATGTACAGCAAATCTGTATCAGCCGGCAGACCGCGCTGCCGGCTGTTTTTTTGTCCGCTTCCCGACGTCTGCAGATTCTTGAATCGGTCGTTTATTCAGGGTTTTTTTATGTTATAATGTTCCCGTTGAATATAACGGCGTTGCCGTAATG
>CADBFL010000002.1 GCA_902793875.1 uncultured Eubacteriales bacterium
CCGGCCAGCGCGACCCTCCTGCCTTTTATTATCTCTCTGAGCCTGCCGGCGCCGTCGCCGCTGAGGCCGTTGACGCTGACGGCCGGGTACAGCCTGCCGTAGATATCCAGAGCTCCGGCGACGTCTTCTTCATCTGCGAGGTCGGTCTTGGATATGCATATCACGGGATCTATGCCTGCCGTCTCGCAGCCTGCGATCAGCTTGTCCACCACAGGATAATTGACATCAGGCTGTTTCAGCGAAAACACGACCACCAGCATATCCAGATTGGATACCGGGGGCCGTGTCAGATAGTTCCTGCGTTCCGTGACTCTGTTGATGACGCACTCGCCGTCCCTGTCGTTCTCGTCGATATCGTAATCGACGATGTCTCCGACATAGATGAGCTCCTTGTTTCTCTTGAGGTTTCCGCGCGCTTTGCCCATGACGGTCTCATTGCCGTCATGGACAAAGTAGAAGCCTCCTATACCTTTTACAACAGTGCCTGCTGCCATTACTCCTTGGTCTTGTCTTCTTTGGTATCTTTTTCTTCGTCCTGGTCAGGTTCAGGCTGTTCTTCCTTCTTAGGAGGGCCCTGGCTGACTTCAAGATCGATAGTCGTGCCCTTTTCGAGCATCATTCCGGCCTGCCACTGCTGATATGTGACATAGCCCTTTCCGATGCTTTCGTTGTAGTCATAGGTTATATTGCCCACCTCGAAGCCTGCCTCTGTGATCTCTTTCTTGGCGTCTTCGAGCGGCATCCTGGTGACTGAAGGCACGCTTGCCTTTTCGACTCCCTCGCCGTCGGATACGACGATATCGACCTTGCTCTCCTTGTCGAGCGTAGTGCCCGCAACAGGGCTCTGCTCGAGCACGAGGCCTTCTTCTTCAGGCGATGTGATGACCTTTACATTGCCTAAAACGTAGCCGTGCTCCTTGAGGAAGCTTTCGACATCGCTCTCGTACATCCCGACCACATTAGGCACCAGCCCCTCTTTGCTTCCCTTTGAGAGGTTTATCCTGATGGCACCTCCCTTAGGCATGTCGGCGCCCGGTTCAGGGTCCTGGAGGCACACTCTGCCTTCAGCATAGTCTGATGAATAGACGTCCTTGCCGCGCTTTATCCTTATGCCGTTTTCTTCGGCGTATTTCGTCGCTTCTTCGAGGGTCATGTCGAGAAGATCAGGCGCAGCCATCGTATCCGAGAACACGCCCATCCTCCATGCGGCGATGCCTCCTCCTATCGCTGCGAGAACGAGAACGACGGCGATGATGATCGCTGCCTTCTTTCTGTTCTTTTTCTTTCTTTCGCGCTCTCTTTCTTCGACTTCCTTTTCGACTTCCTTTTCGTACTGTTCTCTGCGCTTGTTGCGCTTTTCAGTCACTTCGGAAGATTCGAACATGGTCCCGTCGGTGACATTCGTCACGAAAGAGATGTTTTCGAGTTCCTGTATGAGTTCGTCCGCGTTACTGTACCTGTTGGTCTGGAACTTGCTCGTGGCCTTCATGACGCACCTGTCGAGAGCAGGCGGGATGCCCGGCTCGAGCTCGATAGGCGGAACGATCTCTTCATTTATGTGCTTGAGAGCTACTGTGACAGGGTTGTCTCCGTCAAACGGCACCTTGCCTGTCAGCATCTCGTACATCACGATGCCGAGAGAATATATGTCCGAACGCTCGTCGACATAATTGCCTCTTGCCTGTTCAGGCGAGAAGTAATGCACCGAGCCTACGATCTTGCTTCCTGTAGAAAGAGTGGCATCGTTTACGGCTCTTGCGATACCGAAGTCCGCGAGCTTTACGACTCCGTCTTCGGTGATCATGATGTTGTGAGGCTTGACGTCTCTGTGTATTATCTTGTTTTTATGAGCTATCCTCAGTGCCTGGGCCACCTGCTTGGAGATATCGATGACCTTGCGGTAATCCATCGGCGCCTCGCGTTCGATGATCTTGTTGAGCGTGTCGCCCTCGATCAGCTCCATCACGATATAGTTGATATTGCCTTCGCGGCCTACATCGTACACTCCCACGATGTTCGGATGCGAAAGTCCCGCTGCGGCCTGGGACTCTCTTTTGAAATTCTCAACAAAAGTAGCGTCCTTCGTGAATTCAGGCCTTAAGATCTTTACGGCGATGAATCTGTTGAGGAGTTTGTCCTTACCCTTATACACGACAGCCATGCCGCCGTCGCCGATCTTCTCAAGAAGCTCGTATCGTCCGGATAGTACTCTGCTCGACATCTGTCAGTCCTCCAAATCTACGCAAATTACGGAAATGTTGTCATTCCCGCCGTTCTCGTTTGCCATTGCGACGAGGTCGCGGACGCATTCCGTCATGTCATCTGCTCTTGAAACGGTGCTGAGTATCGTCTCGTCGTCCACTTCGTCATAGAGGCCGTCGCTGCAAAGAAGGATCCTGTCGCCTTTTTCAAGCGAAACGCAAAAACAGTCCGGCTCGTTATTGGCGTTGGCTCCGATAGCTCTTGTTATCACGTTCTTGCGCGCGTGGATATGAGCTTCTTCTTTGCTGATGGCGCCCATCTTGACCAGATCATTTACGTAAGTGTGGTCGTCTGTAATCTGCTGGATCATATCATCGTGCATGAGATAGACTCTGCTGTCGCCGACATTGGCCACATAAAGCTCGCTGTCTCTTACATAAGCGAAAGCGAGGGTCGTCGCCATCCCTGCGTACTGCGGCTTGGCTTCCGAAAGCTTGATTATGAACTGATTGACATAGTTGACCGCAGCTCTGAAATATCTGAATATCTCGTCGCGCGACCCGAGCCATTCAGGCGGATTGTGGCGGACGAACTTCTCGAGCGCGTCAAGCGCGGACTGGCTGGCTATTTCGCCGGATCTGTTGCCGCCGACTCCGTCAGCCAGCATGAAAAACCCGACGTCACCGCAGGCTCTGACCGAGTCTTCGTTCGTTGGTCTCCTTCTGCCTCTGTCTGTAATAAAACCGATATCCATAATTACGCCTTCCGTGCTCTCAATTCGCAGTCTTCTCGATGATACTATAGAAAAATCCTACTTTGCCATTATATGGCAATAAAGTCTCCATTTCAATGATTCGGGCTGAACTGCCCGTTTTGCTTAATATATGTTTAACAACATTTTCGTTTTCGTTTTTATTGAGCGTGCAGGTCGAATACTCCACCCTTCCGCCCGGCCTTGCATATGACAGCGCGTTGCCGAGTATAAGGCTCTGCGTCTTTATCAGTTCTCCGTACGCTGACGGGTCGGAAGTGAGCTTTATCTCGGGCTTGCCGGCGATCACGCCCAGCCCCGAACACGGCACGTCGGCCAGTACATGATCGAAGCTCTCCGCGTATTCAGGGACGTATGCGGACGAATCACGCTCTTCCGTGCGGACTATCCGCGCTCCGGTGCGCTTCATCGCAGCCTCTATGAGCTCAAGCCTGTGAGGATGGATATCGCATGCGGTGATGCTGCCGCTGTTGCCCATGAGTTCGGCCATGTATCCTGTTTTGCCTCCCGGCGCGGCGCAGAGGTCGAGGACACGGCTGCCCGGCGCAGGATCGAGCGCCCTTACGGCGATCATCGATGAGAGGCTCTGTATAGAGAAATAGCCCTCGCGGAAAAGCCTGTTCCCCGCGATGCCGCTTCCCGATGCGGATACGGCTTCGGGGTTTTCTTCCGAAGCGCTCGCTTCTATGCCCTCCCGCGCGAGCATGTCGATCAGCTCATCTCTCGATGTCCTGAGCGTATTCGTCCTCAGATAAAGAGCCTGAGGGCTGTTGAGAGCTTCTGCGATGCGGCATGCCTCTTCGCCGTACTGATCCGTCAGAAGAGAAAATACGGGTTCCGTGAACGAATACCTTATGCGCGGCTCCAGAAAGTCCGGGGCGAACGCATCCTTCTGCCTTATGTAGGATCTCAGCATGCCGTTGACGAATCTGTCGCTTCCCTTTGCGACAGATTTCGCGAGGCTGACAGCTTCGCTGACGGCGGCATGATCCGGAACGCTGCCCATGGAATCGATGGCGTACATGCCCATCCTGATGATGATGAGAGGTCTCATCCTGATGCTCCGGACGCCTTTGTCCGCGAGGCGGTCGATGATATAGTCGAGCCTTACGGTATCCCTTAAGGTCCCCTTTGCAAAAGCGCGAACGAAGCTCTCCCGGCAGCCTTTGCGGCGCGAAACAGCTTCGTTTACAGACATGTTTGAGTATGCTCCGTCGGAATATGTGCCCCTGAGAGCTTCAAATACCGCGATCCAGTCCCTGTTCATGCAGAAATCCCTAGTTTCTTCTGCCTGCGATCAGGAATATCCTGAGCAGGCTGGCTACGGCAGTCGCGAGCGCGGCGACATATGTCATGGCCGCGGCCCTTAAGACCGTTCTCGAACCGATATAGTCCTCTTCGTTTGCCAGTCCCAGTGTCCTGAGGTTCTCGAGCGCTCTGTTGGACGCATTGAACTCCACAGGCAGGGTCACAAGATGGAAGAGCACCACCACGAGGAAGCAGATCACGCCTATGTTGAAAAAGAAGCTTCCGTAAGGCGATGCCGTCGATGCGATGAGGCCGAAGAATATCAGCGGCCACGACATCATCTGCGTCAGGTTGACGACAGGCACGATGCCGTTTCTGAAGGCGAGCAGCGCGTAATGCTGATCGTCCTGTATCGCGTGGCCTACCTCGTGGCAGGCTATGCATACGGACGCGACCGAAGGCGAACCGTAGACCTCTCTCGAAAGATTGAGGCTCTTTGAATTCGGATCATAATAGTTCGTCAGCGCATTGCCTCCGTTGATCACGTTTATCGTGACGTTCTCAAGGCCGTTGGCATTCATCATCCTCCTCGCGGCTTCGGCGCCTGTGACGCCCGTGCTTATCCTGACCTGCGAGTATGTCCTGTATGCGCTGTTGATCCTGGACTGGCAGATGAATGTGAATATGATCGCCGGTATCAGGACAAACCATGAATAATCGTAGTAGTAATACATTATCTTTCCTCCTCAGGACCAAACCTGTCTCCGGCAGAGAGCCTGTGACCTCTCATGAAGTCTCCGGCGCTCATCCGTTTCTTTCCCTGCAGCTGCTGCTCGAGTACCCTGAGCTTTCCTTCTCCGCAGTTTATGGTATAGCTGTTTTTGTCAGTGCTGCTGACGCTGCCCGGAGCTCCGTCCGGCGCTTCATCAAGCACTTCTGCCCTGTAGAACTTGACCTGCTGTCCGTCTGTATAGCTGTAGCATGCAGGCCATTCCGAAAAGGCTCTTATCTTTCTTTCAACCATGTACGCCGGCTCGCTGAAATCGGTAAAGCCGTCGGTCTTTTTTATCATGCCTGCGTAAGTGGCCAGGCTGTCGTCCTGGGCCTCATATACCGCGGTCCCGTCGGCGATCGAGGGTATGGTCTTCACAAGAAGTCCGGCTCCCGCATCTGCGAGCACTGCGGAGACCTCGCTGAAATCCATGCCTTTTATTCTGCATCTGACCTTCGAGATCATGTCGCCCGTATCGAGGCCCTCGGCCATCTTCATTATCGTGATGCCCGATTCATCCAGGCCCTCGAGTATCGCCGCGTGCATCGGGGACGCTCCCCTCAGACGGGGAAGCAGAGAGCCGTGCACGTTTATGCAGCCCAGCCTCGGGATCTCAAGCACGGATGCGGGAAGGATCTGTCCGAACGCCGCAACGACGATCATGTCCGGCCCGATCTTTCTGATCCTCTCTATGAGTTCAGGGTCTTTTTTTATCCTTGCAGGCTGGGCGACCTCGAGTCCGTGTTCAAGCGCCAGCTGCTTTATCTCGGAGAGTATCATCCTGTTGCGGTTCCCTCTCCTGTCAGGCTGTGTCACGACCAGCGGTATCCCGTAGCCTTCATCTATCAACTTTTGCAGTGAGCTTGCCGCGAAAGCGGGCGTGCCCATAAAAACTATTTTCATCTTCTGTTTCTTCTGTCCGTTCTTTTTATTTTCTGCCTTCCCAGATCTCAGCGCTGTCTCCGCCGTCGTCGTCGGCATGCCGTTCACGGAGTTCATCCAGCCTTTCGGCGTATTCCTCCGATGTCATCATGTCTTTGGCGATATCCGGATAAAGCACGCCATCGAGATGATCATATTCGTGGCAGAAGACCGTGGCTTCGAATCCTTCGAATTCGTATTCATGCTCTTTGCCGTCAAGATCCTGCGCCTTTATCCTGATCTTCATCGGCCTGTCGACGAGGCCCATGTATCCCGGCACTGACAGGCATCCTTCGGAAGATTCCTGAGTGCCTTCCCTGTATGTGATCTCCGGGTTTATCATGAAGTAGATCCTGTCGCGCTTCTCTTCGTCTTCGGCATCTACATGCGGCATCGCTATGAAGAATCTCTTCATGATGCCTATCTGGGGAGCGGCGATCCCTACGCCGTCCGCCGCCTTCATGGTCTCGACCATGTCTTCGCAGGCCTCCCTGATGCGCGGGGTTATCTGCTTTACCGGTTTGCATTTTTTTGCGAGTATCTCATCGCCTCTTACTGTGATGTTTCTGAGTGCCATTTTCTTTCTTCTGTCTAATAAGGATTAACGTCTATCTCTATGAAAGCCGGGGCTTTCATCTCTATCATCCTGTCGCGGAAGCGCATGTATTCCGCAATGTATCCGGCTCTGCTGCCCTGAGGGGCCTTTATGATAAAGCCCGCTCTGGCCCTGCCGTCCGTGCGCCTGTCTTCGGCTCTCGGCCTGAGTATCTGAGCGCCTTCGGGAGCGAACCTGAGCTCTGTCAGCCTGCGCCTGAAAGTCCCGGCGTAGGACATCGCGTCCTCCTCTTTGTCGGCGCTGAACACCACCGAGATTATATCAGAGTACGGAGGATAATTCATGATGCGCCTGTGAAGCAGTTCGGCATCGTAGAATTCCTCGTAGCTGCCTTCGGCGGCCTCCTTTATTATATCGCTTTCGGGATCGTAGGTCTGTATGAGCACCTGACTTCTTCCGCCTGTCCTGCCGGCTCTGCCGGCGACCTGTGTTATCAGCTGGAAGGTCCGTTCCGAAGACCTGTAATCCGGTATGTTCAGGCTTACATCGGCGTTTATAATGCCCACAAGTCCGACATTCCTGAAATCGAGTCCTTTGGCGAGTATCTGTGTCCCGACGAGTATGTCCGTCTTTCCGTTCTGGAAATCCTTTATGATCTTCGACGGGTCCGTTCCGGATGAAACGGTGTCTATATCGAAGCGGGCCACGGCGGCGTCAGGCCAGATGCGGCTGACCTCCTCTTCGACCTTTTCGGTGCCGGCCCCGACATATTTCATGAATCTGCTTCCGCAGTCGGGACAGTTCCCGGGAAGCGGGAACTTCCGCCCGCAGTAGTGGCATACGGCGGCGTTCGATGACTTGTGATAGGTAAGCGTTATGCCGCAGTCCGGGCAGCTCATCTTATATCCGCAGTCGGGGCAGAGTATCTGAGTTGAAAAGCCCCTTCTGTTCAGAAAATAGATTACCTGTTCTTTGCGTCTGAGCGCTTCGCCCGTCTTTGCCGCAAGCTCGCGTGATATGACGCCGAAATTGCCGGACGATGCCTCTTTTCGCATGTCAGTGATCCCGAGCTCCGGCATGAGGCTGCCGCCTATGCGTTCATCCATTTCGAGCAGCTCGTAGACTCCGGTCTTCGCCCTGTAATACGACACGATGCTCGGCGTGGCGCTTCCCAGCACCAGCGCAGCGCCGTGATACGAGGCTCTCCTGTACGCAACGTCGATGGTCTCGTACTTGGGATTGTGATCGGATTTGTATGTGCTCTCGTGCTCCTCGTCGATGACGATGAGCCCGATGTCCTCAAGCGGAGCGAACACTGAAGTCCTGGCCCCTATCACTATCCGGGCCTCGCCCCTGCGTATCCTCAGCCATTCGCGCAGCCTTTGCGAGGTCTTCAGTCTGCTGTGAAGAGTCGCGATCATGCCGCTTCCGAACCTCGCCCTGAAGCGGTCCGCGACCTGTTCTGCCAGAGCGATCTCGGGAAGCAGCACTATGACCGTCCTTCCGGCCGAAAGGGCTTTTTCTGCGGCCTTCATGTAGACTTCTGTCTTGCCGCTGTTGGTGACGCCCTTTATAAGGAAGGCCCCTCCCTTTCCGCTTCCGACCGCCGCGCATATCCTGTCTGCCGCGTTCTTCTGTCCGGGGCTGAGCTCGTATCCCGGGTCGGAAGGAGCGTCTTCGGCAGCTTCCTTTCTTTTCGCCTCCCTGCTGCCCTGGACAGCGAACATCTTCAGTCCGTCGATATACTTGGTGCCGTAGCGCTTTCGCATCCATACGGCAGTGCCGACCATCTCTTCCGTCAGTGATCTTTCACTGTCGTACGAAACGATCTCCTTTATCTTCGATTCATCGAACGACGGCTTTACCCCCGCCCTGACGCAGTAAGCGTCAACGGGTCTCTTCCTGCCTGCGAAGGGCACCGTCAGCTTCGCTCCCGCCTTTATCCCGTCGGGGGCGCTGTAGGTATAGAAGGTGTCCGTATAAACGCTTTTGTTGTCTATGACTACGTCGATATACTGCATCAGAGTAAGAATATGTTATGCTTCGCGCACTCCTCGTACATTTCTTCAGGCCATACGGATACCTGCACTTCGCCGATATGCGCTTTTTTGAGGAAGAACATGCAGAGCCTGCTCTGTCCTATGCCCCCGCCTATGGTAAGAGGAAGCCTGTTGTTTATGATGTCCTGATGGAACCTGAGCTCCATCCTGTCGGTCTTGCCGTCGATCTCGAGCTGTCTCTTCATGGATTCGGAATCGACCCTTATGCCCATGGAGCTTATCTCGAACGCGTCCTCGAGGACCGGATTCCAGAGAATGATGTCTCCGTTCAGTTCCCAGTCGTCATAGTCCGGAGCCCTGCCGTCGTGAGGCTTGCCGGATCTGAGGGCCCCTCCTATCCGCTTTATGAAGATCGCTCCGAAGTCCTCGGCCGCGAGGCGTTCTCTTTCCTTAGGCGTCCTGTCGGGATACATGTCCTCGAGTTCCTGGGAATCTATGAATCTGATCTTCTTCGGCAGACCGATGGTGAGTTCGGGATAATGATCCCATACGTACTCTTCAAGGTCGAGAAGGCATCTGTAGATGTTCCTCACAGTATGCTCGAGATAGTCCTCGTTCCTCTGTTCGGCCGTGATGACCTTCTCCCAGTCCCACTGGTCGACATAGATGGAATGCAGATTGTCGAGCTCTTCATCGCGCCTGATGGCGTTCATGTCCGTATAAAGACCTCTGCCCGGCCTTACCATGTATCTTCCCAGAGCCATGCGCTTCCATTTGGCCAGCGACTGGACCACCTCGACGTTCCTCTCGTCGAGGTCCTTGATGGTGAAGTCGACTCTTCTTTCGTATCCGTTAAGGTTGTCGTTAAGACCCGATTCGGGAAACACGAAAAGAGGAGCGCTCACTCTGCCGAGATTCAGGCTGTATGCGAGCTCCTTCTGGAAGTGGTCCTTGATCCTCTTGATGGCGCGCTGCGTCTCGGTTGGATCGAGCACAGGGCTGTAGTTTTTCGGTATTATCAGCTTACTCATGATAGTCCTTCCTTTCGTCCTTTACCCTTTTATTATCGAACCTGCATTGCCGCTCTCGCAAATTCGCAGCCGCAGAAGTTCTGTCTGTATAGTCCGTACTCCTTCGACATCTCTACGCTTCTTCCGAAGCCGTTCTTCTTTTTGAAGTCGACATCGAGGAACTTCACTCCGGTCTCCTCTTCGAGCATCAGACCGAGAGCCCTGATCTTTTCATAATCCTTGTGAGGACTGACGGACATCGTCGTCGTAAAATATTCGATCTCCATCTTCTTTGCAGTCCTCGCCGTCTCTGCCAGCCTCATGGCGAAACATATGTCGCAGCGCCTGCCGCCCTCGGGCTCGTCCGCCAGCGGGAGCGCCCTGTCGAGGTATTTCTCGGGCTCGTAGGCACCTTCAAGGTATGCAACTTTGTACATGTCCTTATGCTCTTCGTTGAATGCATCCAGAAACTGCAGCAGAGTGTCGCGTCTCAGGTAGTACTCTTCTCTGTCGGTTATGTTTGGATTATAATAGAAAACGGTCAGAGCATAGTCGTCTGCGAGCCTCTCGACGCAGGATGTCGAGCACGGGCCGCAGCACGCGTGCAGGAGCACTCCCGGTTTTACGGGCATCAGGCCGAGCTTTGACAGCTCTTCCGGAACATTGCCGGTCTCTTCGCCCGCTGCGTGCGGCGCGCATCCTGACAGCTTCTTCATACCGTGCTCCTTTCTGCCAAAAATCCTTTTGATTATAACACAACACGGAGTCTTATTACAGATGCAGGGCGGCGAAAGATACAATTCAATAAGTGACCGGCTCAAAGAGGAATTCGGCCGCAAGACCGTCAAGCTCGGGATCGACGCAGGATTCACCTGTCCCAACCGCGACGGCACTCTCGGATACGGAGGATGCGCCTTCTGCAGCGAAGGAGGATCGGGCGAGCTTGCAGCGCGCGTCACCGGCGGCAGCCGCATGTCTGATTCCATCAGCATTCAGATAGACCGCCTCTCCGAAAAATGGCCGGATGCCGCCTATCTTGCCTATTTCCAGGCCTTCACCAATACTTACGCGCCGGTCGGCGTACTGAGGCAGCGCTACTTCGAGGCGCTGTCAGATCCCCGGATAAGCGGCATAGTGATCTCGACAAGACCTGACTGCATCGAAGCTGAAGCAGCCGGGCTTCTTGAAGAGATAAACAGGGATCATTTCATGTGGACGGAGCTGGGACTTCAGACGATACACAGAAGCACTGCAGAAGCGATGGGCATCGGCTATGACGTCGCGGCTTTTGACAGCGCATGCAGGGATCTTGCCTCGCGCGGCATAAAAGTCGTGGCGCATCTCATACTCGGTCTTCCGGGAGAGACGCGCGGCATGATGCTCGAGTCGGTAAAGCACGTCGCCTCGATGCCCGTGTACGGCGTCAAGCTGCACCTCATGAACATCGTCAGGAACTCGAGGCTCTACGGCATGATGCCCGATTACGTACCTTTCGCTTCTATGGATGAATACATCGGCCTCGTCACGGAATGCCTTGAGTACATACCCGAAAATATCACGATACACAGGCTGACGGGCGATGTGCCGCGCAAATACCTGGTCTCGCCTGAATGGAGCTACAGAAAAAGAACGATTCTGAACGGGATAAACCGGCGCCTCAAGGAAATGGACATTCGTCAGGGCGACAAATGCATATAGAAAAGGCTTTAGCAGCTCAGTATGATCACGGCAGCTTTGTCTTCGCAGGCATGCTGTTGTATACCGGGATCTCGAAGACAAGCGGTTTTTTGAGTATGCCGTATTTTGAATAGGAGGTCCTGGTGCTGTAGGCTTCATTGTAAGGCGCGTGGATATTGGTCATGTACTGGTGCGTCCCGATATTGCCGGCGCCGTTTCTGACGTTGAACCTCTGAAAATATATCGTATTCTGCCCTTTGTTTATATAATGCTTCGAAAGTTCGGCGGCTCCGCCGGTGACCGCTTTCGCCTGTGTGGTCCATCCCTTTGTGCGGGCGTACAGAAGTCCGTTGTACAGAGGGTTTGTCCCTCCGAAGGCTCCTATGTTGAAAGGATTGTATACCCTGGTCCCCAGCACCTTCACTCCGTTTATCGCATCGCTACCGCCTCCGGTCTCCTGTCTTGCCCTTGCGGCCAGGAATACCGGACTGACTTTGCAGGCGGCGCCTGCTTTGACGAAGAGGCTTGCTTTAAAGCCTTTTGAAGGCAGTTTGCTCGGGGCCAGTATGGTCGAGACCACGGATGTCGTCTGATAGGCCGGCCTGTATGTAAGGTCCTCGAACATCATGATCCTTTCTTCCGTAAGGAAGTTCCTCGGATCCATGTAATAAGCGACCGCGGTGCTGTTTGCGTTATACCAGCCCGGCTCGACCTGGCTGCTTCCTCTTCTGTATCTCGAACCGTAGCTGCTGTGGACGAGCGACGCCCCGTTCCTGGACTGTCTGCTCACGGCATCCGACCAACTGACATTTGTCCTGTATGCTGTGAATACCCAGTTCGGATGGGCCTTGTGCAGCTTTCTCAGCTTTACCTTATATGATTCGGGAAATCCCTGTTTTTTAAGCGCTGCTTCAAACTTCGCATCTGTCGACGCAGCCGAAGAAGATTTCGTTCCGGATGATGAAGCCGCTGTCGTTTTGGCCGGAGACGCGCCTGAGGATTTTCCGGACGAAGACGAAGAGCTCCCCGTCAGCTTTACATATGCCGAGCACATGTAATATGAGCCCGAACCGACTTTTACCCTGTACCAGACAGAGCTTGCGGCCTGAGTCGAACTGACGGGATTTGCGGCAAGAACGATCTTCACTGTTTTTCCGCTCCCGAGCGTGCCTGCGACAGGATAGCCGGTCCCAGCGCCCTTTCTGTAATTGACGGCGTCAGTCGTCTTCGCATTGGCAGAGCCGTATTTTACGGAATCCACAAGGTCCGATCTTATATATCCTTTTTTGCCGTCAGCCGTGACATAGTACCACTTGTCCGCCGCCGATG
This sequence comes from uncultured Eubacteriales bacterium, assembly GCA_902793875.1. Lineage (GTDB taxonomy): Bacteria > Bacillota > Clostridia > Peptostreptococcales > Anaerovoracaceae > Crickella. The sequence goes on from CADBFL010000002.1 coordinate 12,488, forward strand.
AGCTGCTCCTGGTTTTGAACACTTCTTTATGAATGGTCAGTCCGGTGTTGTCTCTCAGCAGTCCGACAGCGGCAGTAGATGTGCTGCTTCCCTTGCGCAGATATGCGCCTTCGCGTGAATCCACCCTGCCTGTCGCTTTTGGAGCAGACAAAGCGGATGCGGCTCCGGCTGATGCGGCTGCGATCATCAGAAGCGAAAATAGGGCTGTCACTATGCTGAGATGTAACGGTCTGTTTGTGTCCATTGTGTCGATAATACTTTACCGGTATAGAAAAATCACAGAAAAAAGCATTGAGCTTCTTCCTGTGATTGTATACCTGCGCGAAGACATGTACTTTATATATTACAGAATATTTAGTCAGTTATTCTTCGCCGAAGCGTCTTTCGTGTATGAATATCTCATCGATCGGCATGCCGAGCAGGTCCGCTATGTCGAACGCAAGCTCAAGAGACGGCGTGCATCTGCCGTTTTCGATGGAGCTGATGGACTGTCTGGACACTCCGAGCTTCTCGACCAGATATCCCTGCCCTATCTTCTTTTCTTTACGTATCTCTTTGAGCCTGTTTTCCATATATGCCGATATCCGTTCCGGATCAAACTATATCTTGTGCCTATCATACGCATATTGCAGCGTCATGTCAAGACAGCTTTACATATATACTTATCCGGTAAACAAAAAAACCGATGCATGCGCATCGGATCGCTGGTGCCCAGACCCGGAATTGAACCAGGGACACGTAGATTTTCAGTCTACTGCTCTACCAACTGAGCTATCTGGGCTTATTGGTCGGGGTGGCAGGATTTGAACCCGCGGCCCACTGGTCCCAAACCAGTTGCGCTACCAAACTGCGCTACACCCCGATTTTTGGTGGGCCATCTTGGGTTCGAACCAAGGACCGACCGGTTATGAGCCGGTTGCTCTAACCACTGAGCTAATGGCCCGGGTATTAAGTTGAAAATGGTCGGGGTGGCAGGATTTGAACCCGCGGCCCACTGGTCCCAAACCAGTTGCGCTACCAAACTGCGCTACACCCCGTAATTGGCAGGGGCAGTAGGACTTGAACCCACGGCACGCGGTTTTGGAGACCGCTGCTCTACCAACTGAGCTATACCCCTACAAAAGTGGCGGAGAAGATGGGATTCGAACCCATGCGGCCCTATAACGAACCCTAACGGTTTAGCAAACCGTCCTCTTCAGCCTCTTGAGTACTTCTCCAGAAAGGCTTCTTGGCGGAGAGGGTGGGATTCGAACCCACGGTCCCTTGCGGGATCACTGGTTTTCAAGACCAGCTCCTTAAACCACTCGGACACCTCTCCGTATCCTTGGCGGATTAAGATGTTTTGGTGACCCATCGGAGATTCGAACTCCGGACACCTTGATTAAAAGTCAAGTGCTCTGCCGACTGAGCTAATGGGTCGCAATTGGCTGGGGTAGCAGGACTCGAACCTACGAATGACAGAGTCAAAGTCTGTTGCCTTACCGCTTGGCTATACCCCATCAGCACGAGACCGGCAAAAAATAAAGTGGTGAGCCCACAGGGATTCGAACCCCGGACACACGGCTTAGAAGGCCGTTGCTCTATCCAACTGAGCTATGGACCCACGATCTGCCCAAATCGCTATTTTGACAAAAAATTGGAGCGGATGATGAGAATCGAACTCACGCTATCAGCTTGGAAGGCTGAAGTTCTACCATTGAACTACATCCGCATAAGTGGAGCGGAAGACGAGATTCGAACTCGCGACCCTCGCCTTGGCAAGGCGATGCTCTACCCCTGAGCCACTTCCGCATGTTATAAAAAATCCTGGTCGAGGGGGATGGATTCGAACCATCGAAAGCAGTGCTAACGGATTTACAGTCCGCCCCCTTTGGCCACTCGGGAACCCCTCGAAAAAATCATGGAGCTGATGGAGGGAATCGAACCCCCAACCTGCTGATTACAAATCAGCTGCTCTACCGTTGAGCCACATCAGCATATTGGCGACCGGGAACGGGCTCGAACCGTCGACCTCCAGCGTGACAGGCTGGCATTCTAACCAGCTGAACTACCCGGCCAAATATGTGAAGGTGCTGCCGTCGTTATGACGCTCGATTATAGTAACACGATTGGCAACCCGTGTCAAATGATTTTAATTATTTTTTAAGGTCATCAGAGAATCTCTTCTTCAGACCTTATCAGATACCTGGCGGCCGCCCTCGTTTCGCTCCTGATATCCGCCCTTCCTCCGGTAACGTCGGCGATGAGGGATCTTACCCTTTCGCAGTCTTCGGACGGGCATCTGATCACGGCCCCCACCGTGTCGGTATAGCTTATGTCTCCGATATCGAAGCCGCCTTCTGCGGCAAGGCTCTGTATCCTGTTCAGATATGTATAGTCGAATGAATAATCAAGTATCGCGCTTTCTCTCACTTCGCATACGCCGGCTTTTTCGATCGCGAGCTTTGCCGCATGGGTATACGCCCTCGCAAGTCCGCCCGTCCCGAGCTTTATCCCTCCGAAGTATCTGGTTATCACGATGACGAGATTCGTAAGATCCTCGGAGATCATGAGCTTCAGCACGGGCATGCCCGAAGTGCCGGACGGTTCGCCGTCGTCGCTCGCCCACTGGTGTTCCTTGCCCGCTCCGCATACAAAGGCGGGCACGTTATGCGTCGCGTCCCTGTATCTTTCTTTTATCTCCGCCGCAAAAAGCCGTGCCTCTTCGGGCGTCTCCGCCGGAGAGGCGTGGGCTATGAAGCGCGATCTTTCGACGGTATACTCGGCTTCGGCATATTCATATATCGATCTGTAGAGCTTCATGAGGGCCCCTTATTTCCCCTCTGAGCCGCGAAAAGACATCAGAGGATATATTTATCGACGTCGACTTCCCTGATCTTTTCACCGAGTTTATCAAGCACATACTCCCTGTCTATGACGACGTCCTTCGCTTCAGGATCAGGGAGGTTGTAGGATATGTCCTCGAGCAGTATCTCGAGTATGGTGTGCAGTCTCCTGGCTCCGATGTTCTCGGTCTCCTCGTTCATCAGGTAGGCGAGATTCGCTATCTCATCGATGGCATCGTCCGAGAAGTCCACCTTCACTCCCTCCGTCTCGAGGAGAGCCTTCTGCTGCTTTGTCACGGCGTTCTCAGGTACTGTAAGTATCTTTTTGAAGTCGTCCCTGTCCAGGTTCTTCAGTTCCACATTGATCGGGAACCTTCCCTGAAGCTCGGGGATGAGATCTCCCGGCTTTGACACGTGGAAAGCTCCGGCTCCGATAAAGAGCATGTGGTCTGTCTTTACCGGTCCGTACTTCGTGTTTACGACGCTGCCCTCGACTATAGGCAGGATGTCCCTCTGGACGCCCTCCCTGGATACGTCGGCGCCGGATCTCATGCTGCTTCCGGACGCTATCTTGTCTATTTCGTCGATGAATACGATCCCGTTCTGCTCGGCGTTCTCGAGAGCCTCATCGGTCACCTGATCCATGTCGATCATCTTCTGGGCTTCCTGTTCTCTGAGTATGCGCCTTGCGTCACTGACCTTGCATTTCTTTTTCTTGGTCTTCTTCGGCAGCATGCTGTCGAAGATATTCCCGATAGCGATCATGCTCTCGTTCTGATTGTCGAGCTGATTTGTCTTCGGGACGTCGTCGACTTCGATCTCTATTATCTGGTCTTCGAGAAGGCCGGCTTTAAGCTGCTCCCTGACCTGGTCTCTTGCCATCCTGATGTCGGCGTATTCCCTGCTCGATTCGAATTCCTTCTGTTTGTTCTCTTCGTACTCCTGCCTCTGGGTCTTGTATCCGAGGTTGCCGAAGATATTTCCGAGCGGGACTCCTCCCTGCTGCTCGCTCTGCGGCGAAGGGATGATGGATTTCACGATGATGTCCTCAGCTATGACATTGGCCATCTCGGCGTTCTCATCCATCCTCTTCTGCTTGCTGAGCCTCATCGAGGCCTCGACCAGATCTCTTATCATGGAATCGACATCGCGCCCTACATAGCCCACCTCCGTGAACTTCGTGGCCTCTACCTTGACGAAAGGCGCGTCCATGAGTCTGGCGAGCCTTCTTGCGATCTCGGTCTTTCCTACTCCCGTCGGGCCCATCATGAGGATGTTCTTGGGCGATACTTCCTCTCTCATCTCTTCGGGCAGCCTGCTTCTTCTGTAGCGGTTGCGAAGAGCGATGGCGACGTATTTCTTTGCCTCATCCTGCCCTATTATGTACTTGTCGAGCTCCGCAACTATCTGTTTCGGAGTCAGGTTCTTGATATTGTCTGCCATTTCTGTTCCTCCGTGATCAGAGCTTTTCGACCGTGATATTGCTGTTTGTGTAAACGCAGATGTTCGACGCTATCTCGAGAGATTTCCTGACGATCGTCTCGGCATCGAGATCCGTGTTTTCGTACAGCGCGACGGCTGCTGAATAGGCGTAGTTGCCGCCCGACCCTATGGCCACCACATCCTTGTCGGGCGAGATCACCTCGCCGTTTCCGGATATGACGAGAAGGTCTTCCTCGTCTGCCACTATCATGAGGGCCTCGAGGTTTCTCATCGCCTTGTCGCTCCTCCAGTACTGAGCGAGATCGACGGCGGCTCTTTTCATATTGCCCGCGTGTTCTCCGAGCTTGTTTTCGAACTTTTCCGTCAGCGAGAAGGCGTCGGCCACAGACCCCGCGAATCCGGTGAGCACCTTGTCTTTATATATCTTCTTGACCTTTTTAGCGCCGTTCTTCATGATGGTCGTCTCGCCCATCGTCACCTGCCCGTCTCCGCCTATCGCTATGTCTCCGCCCGGTCTTCTGACCGCGCATATGGTAGTTGCATGGAACTGGATCATTGTTTCTTCTCCTTGTATTTGCACTCAGGGTTCGAGCACTTCACCGTGCCGTTCCTGCCCTTGGTCTGTACCAGCATCGAGCCGCAGTCCGGGCACATCTCGCCGGTAGGCCTGTCCCAGTACGACACGTCGCACTCAGGATACGCGCTGCATCCGTAGAAAACTTTTCCGGACTTGCGCCCTCTCTTTTCGATGATGTCGCTGCCGCACTTAGGGCATTTGACGCCGGTCGACTTTACTATAGGCTTGGTATTCCTGCAGTCCGGATATCCCGTGCACGCGAGGAAGCGTCCGAACCTGCCCTCCTTGATCGCCATCGGCTTGCCGCAGATATCGCATACCTCGTCTGACAGCACCACTTCCTTTTCGATGCGCTCCACCTCGCGTTCTGCGATTTTGAGTTCTTCGCTGAATCCTTTATAGAAATCGGCTATTACGCTGCGCCACTCCTTGCTCCCGAGCTCGATGCCGTCGAGATTGTCCTCCATCTCTCCTGTGAAATCCACATCGACTATGTCGGTGAAATACTCCTGCAGTATGCCGGTCACATCGAAGCCGAGCTTAGTAGGTTCAAGACTCTTCTTGACCCTTTTGACATATTTCCTGTTCACCAGTACGGATATGATGGAAGCGTAGGTGCTCGGTCTTCCGATGTTCTTCTCTTCCATTTCCTTTACAAGCCCGGCCTCTGTGTACCTTGCAGGCGGCTGCGTGAACTTCTGCTCCTTGATGAGCTTCTCGAGGTCCAGCACCTCGCCCTCGCTGATCTTCGGTATGTTCACTTCTCCTTCAGGCGACGAGGCCTTGTAGACCTTGCGCCAGCCGTCGAATGTCATGCGCGAACCGCTCGCCTTGAAATCATAGCGTCCGTTTTTGATCCCGACCTGCACGGTGTCGTATTTTGCGGCCGCCATCCTTGACGCCACGAATCTCTTCCATATGAGGTCGTAGAGCTTATACTGGTCAGGCGTCAGAGAATCTTTTATCATCTCCGGTTCGAGGTTCACATCAGAAGGTCTGATGGCCTCATGAGCATCCTGCATGGCTTTGTTTTTGTTGGTAAAGACGTTGTTGCCGACGTAGGCCTCGCCGAATTTATCCTTTATATATGCGGCTCCTGCCTCTGCTGCCTGCGATGATACCCTGACGGAGTCCGTCCTGATGTATGTAACAAGACCTCTTGCGCCTATCCCTTTGAGGTTTATGCCCTCATAGAGCTGCTGGGCGATCTGCATGGTCTTCGCGGTCTGGAAGCCGAGCTTGATCGAAGCGTCCTGCTGCATGCTCGAAGTGGTGAACGGAGCATACGGTCTGGTCTGTCTTTTTCCCTCCTTCACGGAATCAACTACATACTGTCCCGATGCGAGTTCATCCTCGATGGCATCGGCCTGCCCGCTGTTCCTGACAGACGCTTTCTTTCCGTCTATCCTGCTGAGGTCGGCTATGAACCCGTCTCCGAAGTCCGCGGCGATGTACCAGTATTCTTCGGGTATGAAGTTCTGTATCTCGCGCTCCCTGTCGCAGATCAGTTTGAGAGCGGCAGACTGTACGCGCCCGGCGCTGAGTCCCCACGAGACCTTCTTCCAGAGCAGAGGGCTTATCTGATATCCGACGAGCCTGTCGAGCACTCTCCTCGCCTGCTGGGCGTCAACGAGTCCGCTGTCGATCGCGCGTGGTTCTTTCAGCGCTTCGCGGACGGTCTCTTTATTGATCTCGTTGAACATTACGCGGCACTCTGTATCCGGATCGATATCGAGTATGTGTGCCAGATGCCAGGATATGGCTTCTCCTTCGCGGTCGGGGTCGGTCGCGAGCAGCACTTTATCTGCAGAGCGCGCTTCTTTTCTGATCTCTCTGATAGTATCGCCCTTGCCCCTTATATTGATGTACTCAGGCTCAAAGTTGTTGTCTACATCGACTCCCAGCCTGCTCTTGGGCAGGTCTCTGACATGTCCGACAGAAGCGATGACCTTGTACTTTGATCCGAGATATTTGCCTATGACCTTCGCCTTTGAAGGCGACTCCACCACCAGCAGAGTCTTGCCCTTCCCGGCCGCTTTTTTTGCTGTTTTCTTTGCAGCTGTCATTGACGTCTCCTCTTTTTGCTATTTATATATATTGTAGATTAATTTACAATTTGAAACTTTAGCACAAGTGCGCGTGCTTATACAAGTATTTTATCTCGTGATATATATCCTGCCCGCATACGATTCGATCAGTCCTTTTATTTCCATCACTGTCAGAAGCGAGTTCAGAAGCGGCGGACTGATGCCGGTCGCCGCGATCAGTTCTTCGCATGTGGCGCCGCTTCTTTCCGCAACAGCGCGGTATATCCCGAGCTCATCCCCCTGCAGGTCCGGGATCTGAGATCCTCTGTCGGAATGGCAGCCGCCCATGTCCCTTATGAGGTCTTCGATCACCACGAGCGGGACCGCGCCGTCCCTTATGAGCAGGTTGCTTCCTATGCTCGACTGGCTGTTTATGTTGCCCGGCACCGCGTAGATCGTCCGTCCCTGCTCGGCCGCATGCTTCGCCGTTATGAGAGAGCCGCTGTTGAGGCCTGCCTCCACTATGACAACAGCCTCGGACAGTCCGCTGATTATCCTGTTCCTCGCGGGGAAGGTAGCCTTCCGGGCTTCTTCATCCGGCTCATATTCGCTTATCACTACCCCTCCGGCCCTGAGACTTCTCATCATGAGACCGCGGTTCCTCTCGGGCCCCATCCTGTTTATGCCGCTTCCGAGCACGCCTACCGCCTTTCCGTCAGCTTCAAGAGCTCCCTCATGCGAGAAAGCGTCTATCCCCAGAGCGAGCCCCGAAACGACCGGCAGCCCGCTTTCCGCAAGGCGCCTGCCGATCATCATCGCGACGTTCTTTCCGTATACGGTATATTTCCTGGCCCCCACTACTCCCACGCATTTTTTATGGAGCAGAGATATGTCTCCCGCATAGTAAAGCTGCCTGGGCGGCCGGGGAATGTTTCTGAGTTTTTCAGGGTACTCGACTGATGTGAAGTCTATCTTTTCTATCCTGTATTCCCTCATGGAATCACCTCTCGCATTCTATCCTGTAGTTCAGCGCCTCCGCCAGATGATCGGTCCTTATGTCCGCGCTCAGATCAAGATCCGCTATCGTCCTCGCGACCCTGAGCGTCCTGGCATACGATCTCGGCGACATCCCGAAGCTGTCGTAAGCTTTGTTCATAAACTGCTTTTCTCTGCCGCCGAGACTGCACCACTGCTCCGTATCCCTGACCGGAAGATCGGAGTTGCAGACCGTCCTGCCGCTTTCTCCTGCGAATCTCACGGCGGCATCGACAGCGGCTTTCATCCCCTGCGTGTCGAGCCCGCTTCCCGGGCCGGTAAGCTCCGAGTATCTTACTTTGTCCATGGTTATGTTCATGTCTATGCGGTCGATCAGCGGTCCGCTGAGCTTTCGTCTGTAGCGTTCGATCTCGGAGCGGCTGCACCTGCACTCCCTGTCCCTGTCTCCGAGATAGCCGCACGGACACGGATTCGCCGCCATGATGATCTGAAAATCGCACGGAAAGGTATACGAGGCTCCGTTCCTGAAATGCGTTATGCGTTTTTCTTCGATGGGCTGACGCAGGCTTTCTATCGTCCTCGTGTCAAATTCACATATCTCATCGAGAAAAAGCACTCCGTTGTGCGCCAGGGTTATTTCGCCGGGCACCGGATAAGCGCCTCCTCCTATCAGCCCCGCTCTTCCTATAGAATGGTGAGGGGCTCTGAAAGGCCTGATACGGCAAAGTTTTATCCCGTCTCCCCTGCATCCGCTCACCGATCTTATGATCGCTGTTTCAAGCATCTCGCTTTCGCTCATCGGAGGCATTATGCCGGGAAGCCTGCCCGCCAGCATCGTTTTGCCGCAGCCGGGAGAGCCTATCATCAGCAGGCCGTGTCTTCCGGCCGCCGCTATGACCATGGCCCGTTTTGCATGCTCCTGTCCCGCGATATCTCCGTAGTCCTCCGCTTCAGCGAAGTCCTCTGCCGGGCCGTTATCCGGAATGACCGGCGCCGGGGGCTTTTCGTTAAGTATCTGTATGCACTCCCTGAGATTTGACGCAAGATGTATTTTGCCTCCGGCCATCAGTGCCTCCTGACTGTTCTCTCTCGGCGCTATGATGCCTTCAAGCCCATCTTCTTTCATCTTTATGAGCATGGGCAGCGCGCCGTCTATGCCCAGTATGCTTCCGTCGAGCGCCAGCTCTCCGATGACTCCCCACCTGCCGCAGGCCCCTGAGCTGAGTTCCCCGCTGCACATCAGTATGCCTGCAGCTGTGGGAAGATCCAGGCTGCTGCTGTTTTTTCGAAGGCTCGCAGGCGTGAGATTGACGGTGATCCTTCCTCTGGGAAAATCAAAGCCCGAATTGATAACGGCGCTTTTGATCCTTTCCCGCGATTCCATCACGGTCGCCGAAGGAAGCCCCACGATGCTTATCGCCGGAAGTCCTCTTGAAATATCCGTCTCGACCAGCACTGTCCTTCCTTCCATTCCGGAACATACCGCTGAATTGATCCTGCTGTACATGGCGCCCTCCTACATGCAGTCCTCGATAAGCTCAGTCATTATCTCGTAAACATCGAAAGACACGCTGTTCCATGTCAGCCTGCGGCCTGCGAGATACTGCTGCGCAGCCTTCCTTATCCTCTCCTGTTTGATCCTTGTCACCGCGTCTGACGGATATCCGTACTGACAGCCGTTTCTGGTCTTGACTTCGACGAAGTGGATGACTCCGTCTCTGATAGCGATGATATCGATCTCGCCCTGTTTTGTCGCGAAATTGCGGGCTATGATCCTGTAACCGGCGTTTTCAAGCAGCTTCGATGCAAATTCCTCGCCTATGTCCCCTACATTCTTTCTGTATCTCATTACCGGCTCCTCCTTTCCTCTTACTGCAAAAATCGTATCAGCGTCAGGATCTTTTGTCGAACAGCGGAAGCACTTATTCCAGCAAAAAAAGCCCTTTTTCAGGGCCCGGCGTTAAAGAATTTATAAAATAACTATTTATTTGTGAAGTACGAACTTATCGATGGCCTTCGCGACGCCGTCATCGTCATTCGAAGCAGTCATGAAGTCGGCATGGTCCCTGAGACCTCCCCAGGCGTTTGCGACCGCGACTCCGATGCCCGCCATCTCTATCATGGCGATGTCGTTGGGAGCATCACCGCAGCACATGAGCTCATCCGCGCTTGCTTTCAGTTCCTTCAGAAGCCATGCAAGCGCTGTTTTTTTGCTGGTATGAGGGCCGCCGACTTCGAGGTTGTTAGGAAACGACGAGGTTATGGTCGCATTTTTTATGGCGTTCACCTTCGGTCTCGCATCTTCGAGCATCTCAAGGGTCTCATATATGAAATTGACATTCTCTATCTCTTTGCTGTTTTCAAGCATCAGAGCAGAGACATCCGGCACCGGCTTTCTGCTCCAGAGAACATACTCGGCGTTTCTGTATGCGCAGCCGTTTTCCTTCACGTCATCGTAATAAGACTGATCGACATAGGCCCGGCCTTCGATGAACACCTCTATGTCAGCGCCTGTCTCGTCCTTGAGCACCGCTATCTCCCTGACAGCCGCAGGATCGAGATAATCGCTGTAGATCTGCTCTCCCGTTGCCATTATGTTGACATGGGCTCCGTTTGACGTTATGGCATATTCTATGCCTCTGACGTTTTTTATGTGATCCGGCAGGGACGAATACGATCTTCCGGTCGACACGATGATGTGCACGCCTTTTGCGGCAGCTTCCTCAAGCGCCCTGACGTTTTCTTCCGATATATCTCCGGCGCTGTTGAAAGTGGTGCCGTCAAGATCGAGCGCTACCGTCGTGATATTCTTTTTCAGTAATTCCGATTCGCTTTTGAATGCCATTGCTTTCCTCCGTTTGACTGATTCAATGATTGTATCACTATTCCCCCGGTCAATCAAAGAGCCGCACCCTTCCGGATGCGGCTGTTTTCATATGTCTGCACTGCAGCGGACTGTCTATTCGGAAAGCTCCGCCTTAGCTTCTTCGACTGCTTCAGTAACAGCTTCTTTTACGTCTTCGACCGTTTCCGAAACTGCTTCCCTGACTTCGTCCATAGCCTCGGCTACAGCTGCTTTTGCAGCGACTGCCGTCTCTTCGACAGCATCCTTTACCTCATCAGCAGCCTCTTTGGCGTCTGCCACAGCGTCATCAACGGCTTCCTTGACCTTATCTGCATCACCGGCTTCTTCAGCAGGTTCCTCTGCAGGAAGAGTGGCCTTGATGCTCAGGCTGATCCTTCTCTTGTCAGGATCGATCTCCATGATCTTGACGTTGACCGTCTCGCCTACCTTGAGCTCGTCGAATACGTTCTCGACTCTCTTGTTGGCGATCTCGGAGATGTGAACGAGTCCGTCAAGTCCGGCCTCGAGTTCGACGAATGCGCCGTATTCCTTGATCTGCACGACCTTGCCCTCGAGCACATCGCCGACCTGGTACTTGTCTCCGACAAGCGTCCATGGCTCAGGCTGTGTCTGCTTGAGTCCGAGGCTGATCTTGCCCTTCTCTTCGTTGAGGGAAAGGATCTTTACATTGATGATGTCTCCGATCCTGAGGACCTCTTCAGGATGTTTGAGCTTGCCCCAGGAGATCTCGGAAATGTGGAGAAGTCCGTCGACTCCGCCGATATCCACGAATGCGCCGTAGTCAGTAAATCTCATTACCTTACCTTCGACGATATCCCCTACGTTGAGGTTCTCCCAGATCTCGGCAACAGCCTTGCGCTTCTCATCTACCAGAATGGCTTTTCTCGAGAATACCGCTCTGTTACGTTTTGTGTCTACCCTGATCACTCTTACGTCGAATGTCTGACCGATGAACTCGTCAGCGTTCTCGACATATCTGTCGGAGAGCTGAGACATCGGGATGAATCCCGTGATCTCCTTGTACGCTGCGATGACGCCGCCGTTCACAGCTCTTGTGACTGTGACTGTGATCGACTCCCTGTTCTCCATCGCTTCTTCGAGTTCCGCGTAGTTCTCTACAGCTACGAGTCTCTTTGTCGAGAGCATGATCCCGCCCTCGCCGTCATCCGACTTGATGACTTTTGCTTTGATTTCGTCGCCTACCTTGAACAGATCAGCCAGTGTCTGACCCTCTTCCATTGCAACCTCGTCTGATCTCAGGATTCCATCCTTCTTGCAGCCCATGTTGACGATGACGGCATCATCCATAACCTGATCAATCTTACCGTCAACTATGTCTCCCGGCTTAGGTAAACGTAAAGATTTCTCAATGTCATCCATGAAATCCATCATTGGATTCTGTTCCATATTCTTGTTGACATTTTCGCTCATTCCAGCAATAACCTCCTTGATAATCCACTCGGGCGTCGAAGCGCCCGCTATGCAACCTATTTTATTATATTTTGTCAACCTATTCAACAAAGAATTGTCCGCATTTTCAATAAAATAGCTGTTTTTATTGTTTTTTTGAGCAATCTCAAAGAGCTTTCTGGAATTTGAGCTGTGTTTGTCTCCTATGACTATCATCGCATCGACCTGCGATGCGAGTTCGGCGCAGCTCTTCTGCCTGTCTCTTGTAGCGTTGCATATCGTGTTCCGGATATCGCAGCCGATGCCTGCCGAGTCGAAAACTTCGAGTATCTCCTGAAGAAGCTCCTGCTTTATCGTAGTCTGGCATACGACCAGAGGCTCCCTGTCTTTAAGCTCCGCGGCGGCTGTCTCTGCTTCTTCGGCATTCCCGGTGATAAAGGCCCCGTAGCCGCACCATCCGTTCGTCGCTTTTACCTCCTGATGCTCCCTGTCGCCGATTATCACAACAGGCTTGCCGTTTTCGTGAGCCTCGCTCACCAGTTTATGTATCTTGGCCACGAACACGCATGTCGTATCGACGAGCCTGATCCCGCGCGCATCGGCTTTTTCGTAGAACTCCCGCGGCTCGCCGTGCGAACGTACTATGACCGTATCGCCCTCCGAAGCTTCATCAAGAGACTCTATCATCTTTACGCCTCTGGATTCGAGCCGTTCGACTACAGCGCTGTTGTGGATGAGATGCCCGCAGGTGTACAGGTTTCCGGTCCTGTTATTATTTTCAGCCTCGGAAAAAGCCATGTCTATCGCTCTGTCAACGCCGAAGCAGAAGCCCGAATGTTCAGCTCTTATGATTTCCAATATTATTTCCTCTTTTCAGTAATATGGCCAGGGGGACAGACCCCCTGGCCGTAAATTCGCCTGCCGTCAGGAGGATGCCCTCCCGGCCTGTCTTTATATGATCAGAATTTGCCTGCCACAGCTGCTTCTTCCACCGAAACCGCCACGGATACGGTCATTCCTACCATCGGATTGTTTCCCGCACCGATGAGGCCCATCATCTCTACGTGAGCCGGTACCGAAGACGAGCCCGCAAACTGCGCGTCTGAGTGCATGCGTCCCATGGTATCCGTCATGCCGTATGAAGCAGGGCCTGCCGCCATGTTGTCAGGATGGAGCGTGCGTCCCGTGCCTCCGCCGGAAGCAACCGAGAAGTACTTCTTTCCGGCTTCGAGTCTTTCCTTCTTGTATGTTCCGGCAACAGGATGCTGGAATCTTGTCGGATTCGTGGAGTTTCCCGTGATCGAAACATCGACGTTCTCTTTCCAGAGTATGGCCACGCCCTCCTGCACGTCATTGGCGCCGTAGCAGTTGACTTTTGCTCTAGGGCTTTCAGGATCTTTGGAGTAGCACTTGCGGAACACTTCCTTGAGTTCGCCTGTGTAGTAATCGTATTCCGTCTCGACATATGTGAAGCCGTTGATCCTGGATATGATCTGTGCAGCGTCCTTGCCGAGTCCGTCCAGTATGACCCTGAGAGGTTTCTGACGCACCTTGTTTGCCTTGGAAGCGATGCCTATGGCTCCCTCGGCGGCAGCGAACGATTCGTGTCCGGCGAGGAACGCGAAGCATTCGGTGTCCTCTTCGAGGAGCATCTTTCCGAGGTTGCCGTGTCCGATGCCAACCTTGCGGCGGTCTGCCACCGATCCCGGTATGCAGAATGCCTGAAGGCCTTCGCCTATGGCAGCGGCTGCGTCAGCGGCCTTGCGGCAGCCCTTTTTGATCGCGATGGCAGCGCCTACAGTGTAAGCCCACTTGGCGTTCTCGAAGCATATCGGCTGGATGTTCTCGATCATGTGATACACATCGAGACCGGCGTCCTTTGTGATCTTTTCTGCTTCTTCGATAGATCCGATGCCGTACTCAGCCAGCTTGGAAAGGATCTGTTTTTCTCTTCTTTCGTAAGATTCAAATGTAATCATTTCTCTTTCCTCCCTGTATCATTCTTTTCTAGGATCTATCAGTTTAACGGCGTCATCGACGCGGCCGTACTGGCCGGAAGCCTTTTCGACTGCTGTCGCGGCGTCATCGCCCGCCTTGAGGAAGTCCATCATCTTGCCGAAGTTGAGATATTTGTATCCGATGATCTCGTCATCTTCATCAAGAGCAAGCTGCGTGATGTATCCTTCAGTAAGGTCGAGATATCTCGGGCCCTTTTCGAGGGTGCCGTATGTGGTGCCCACCATGGATCTCGTTCCCTTGCCGAGGTCCTCGAGGCCCGCTCCGATCTGGAGACCGCCCTCTGAGAAAGCGCTCTGGGAACGCCCGTAGACGATCTGAAGGAAAATCTCTCTCATGGCCGTGTTGATGGCATCGCACACAAGGTCTGTGTTGAGCGCTTCGAGGACCGTGAGTCCCGGGAGTATCTCGGACGCCATGGCGGCCGAATGCGTCATTCCGGAGCAGCCGATGGTCTCAACCAGCGCCTCCTGGATGATCCCGTCCTTTACATTGAGTGAAAGCTTGCAGGCTCCCTGCTGAGGCGCGCACCAGCCGACGCCGTGGGTGTATCCGGAAATATCGGATATCTGTTTAGGTTTTACCCACTTGCCTTCTTCAGGAATCGGTGCAGAGCCGTGATGTACTCCCTGGTGAACCGGGCACATGCCTTTCACTTCTGCCGAATAAATCATAATATTACCCTCCTGATTTCAGTTGATCTGATTAATCCATACACGCTGATTTTATAGCATAAAAAGAAATACAACAAGTGCCTAAATGCTCTTATATCTCAAAATCGCACGCGACGGATCCGCTGTGGACCTCGTGCATGCGCTTTTTTACGGGCATGTGCACCGGATGCGTCTGGTATGCGTCGAATGCCTCTCTGCTCTCAAAAAGAGTCACGAGCGCCAGATCATACGACCTTTCGCTGTGCAGTATGTCCGCCCCCGCTTCGAGCTCGAGCATCCCTTCTATCCTGCCCTTCATGCCGTAGAAATTCTCTACCAGCTGAGGGATCTCATCCCTGTATTCGTCTTTGATCCTGAACATTACGATGTGTCTTATCATGGATACTGTCTTTCCTTTCACTTCAATGCAGCTGTAATGATTATAAGTATTACAGGACTGCGATTGCAATGATTTCAGACAGCATTCCGCTCCGCTTCAGTCAGCCGCGCTTTCCATCCTCGAAAGCGTCTTGTCGAGGAACATCTTGATCCTGTTCACGTCTCCCGCTTCAGCAGCCTCTCTGATGCGGGCGGCCATCTCTCTTTCCTCTCTTATCTCCCTGCTCATGATCCTGTCGGCGAAGATAACTATCTTGTATCTGAAATCCAGCATCTTGACATCAGGGTAATACATCAGCCGCAGGCTGTCTATGTCGACTCTTCCGCGGCGGGCGTACACGAGCTCCGGCTCGATAAGATAGCTTTCGGCATTTATGAGATGATCCGAGCTTGTCTCGCTCATGCTTATCAGGTTTCTGACCAGCAGAAGTTTGTCGTACAGCCTCATCCGCGGCGGATCGAGCCTGGCGAAGCTGTCCGTCTTATAGCTGAAAGCGTATCTGTCCTCTTCTCTTATGATGGACATCCTCATGAAACCGGGGCAGTAATTCTGCGTAAGTATCTCTTCAACATATGACGGCATCCTGTATCCGGCCATGTTCTGTCTTATCCTTTCCATGCCTGCTCCTTTCTATCCCCCGCACTTTGAGCACGGAGTATATCCTCTCCCGATCGCAGTTTCTTTATCTGTCTCTATGAAATTCCTCTGGAGCGAAGGACAGCCCGGCAGATGATAATCTTCGCCGGCAGACGGGAAATAGTATATGAGCGTTCCGTTTGCCGCTTTGCCGCTTCTGCACAGAGGACAGGACTTGTATTTTTTTCTGACGGAGCCGCTGAGTGTGCCCGACCTTGAATTCGCCCGCAGGAATCCGCATCCCTCCGAGTGGTATTTCTCGCCCCTTTTGGGGAATATGAACACGGGAACTGAATCATCATCCATGAAATCGTCCTCTGTCATCCTGCGGACATTCCTTTCGCGGCCCACATACGCCCGGGTGACAAGCGACAGATCGTAATGAGCGTCCGCTTTTATCCCCAGAGGGTTCGGAGTCCCGAGCACAAGCCTGTATCTGACTGCTATCAGTTCGTCCACGCCCCATCTTTCGGTCCTTATCCCTGCATCCGTGAGAACGGCCGACCTTATCTGCGAGTGTTTTGACGTTATCTCGTTTTTGAGTCTGTACGGGACGGCGACCCCTGTATCTGCGACTGCTGCCTCGGCAGCTCCTCTTCTCAGCTCATTGGCTGCGATGAAATTACAGTCCTCGATGCATGCATACATCAGGATCACTGAGCTCATCACCATGACGGCGATGATGAGCACAGGCAGAGATATCGCGGCCTCGACCAGGTAGTTCCCTTTTTTATTTATACGAATCCTCGAAAACATATGTCCTTCCGTTCGCGTCTATGGTGAATCTGGTGCCGGTATAATACTCCATCATGTTGAAGTCCCTGTAGTATCTGTATTTCATGTTGACCGTAACAAGGTCCATGATCCTGAGAAGCCTCGTATTCCCGTTCATGGCCAGTATCATCACCATCAGGTATTCATCGTAATTCAGGCCTTCCTTTATCTGCGCCATATTGCCGATGCTGCCGGATATGCCGCTCAGTTCGCCTCTTTTCTCATCGAGATTCTCTCTGGATTCCTCGTCCAGTTTTTTGCGCACATCATCCGAATCCAGGACAGCGCCCAATCCTGTCTTCCATTGCTCCGGAGTTTTCAGGACAGGCACTCTGCCGTCGGAATAAAGATCCTCAAGATCCATCTCCGTCTCGAGAGCCGCCCATGCCTCGGCGACTATCACCTGCGTCACGAGGCCCAGGGGACCCGGCGTGATCGTTTCGGCGACGGCTATCACCATTTCGACCTTTGCAGGGTCCCTGTACAAAGACAGCAGGTTCAGAGCGTTCCTGGCCAGAAACAGCCGCCTTCTGCAGGCTCTGTAATTGACTTCGTCATCGGGGCTTCCCTTTATGATGTATTCCCATTCGTTGACAAAAAAGTGCTCCTTGTCATCCGCTGCCGTCACATGATTGTTGAATCTGCTCTGGATCAGCAGTATCTCCGCCCCTGAAGCCGCGATCCTGTTTTTCAGAGCGTTTTCGTCTCCGATCTCTCTGGCGTACTCTGTCAGGGCGTCCGCGCTGACGCTGCCTCCGGCTCCGCCTGACGGCAGGGTATCCAGCACTACACGGTCATTTATGATGCGGCCTTCTTCATCGTATCCTTCACCTGTATCGAGGTTTCTGTATGTCCTTCCCCTGCCGTTTATCAGTTCTGATGCCGCGCTGCCCGCAAAGCCCCGTCTCAGCGCCTCCCTGAAATTATCCGGGTCACCGAGCTCATATCCGGTGAGGTCGGCATTTGCGCCGGTTATTGCCGCATCGAGTTTCCCCTCTGCCGAATACGCGAGATAGGCATTGAGCTTTTCGGACACCTCGGAATCATTACCGAAATATGCCATCAGCGAATAATCCTCGAGCAGGTGGACGTCGTATTCCGAAAGCACGGCTTTTGTCCATACCCTCCCGAAAGCCTCGCACTCGCTGCTGACGACCAGTCGTCTCGATACTCCTATGGCGGCAGCCATGCAGATCGCAAAGCCGAGAAAAATGATCGCGGTAAGCACCATGGATGATCCTTTTTTCGTCCTCAGCAGGGACAGCCTTTTATTTCCTTTTTTATCTCCCGAGTATCTCACCGCTTCTCACCAGCACATCTTCATTGATCATGTACGCCTTTACCTCAAGTCTCTTGCTGACATCCATCCTGAGAAGACCGCCCCTCAGCATGCTGATGTCCTCCTCATCCCTGTATGTTCTTATGAATGCTCCCCTGTACGCGTCCTGCTGTTCCATTACCGCTTTGTGCTTATCTATGCCTGAAGTCAGTATCTCCAGATAGAACACAAACAGTCTTATGAGCAGCATCGCCGCCAGAATGATGATGGGCAGCGAGACCGCTGCCTCCACCATCTGTGATCCGCGCTTACTGCGAAGCGTTCGGATGAGACCGCCCATGTCATCAGAAATTGGCCGCATCGAGGTTGCCGAAGATGCGGTTTACAAAGTCAACGATGGACGACTTGAATATGATCCCGACCGCCACGGCTATAGCGACCAGTATCGCGACCTGAACCATCTCCATGCCCTTCTTGTTGCAAAGGGCGCC
>CADBFL010000003.1 GCA_902793875.1 uncultured Eubacteriales bacterium
TTTTCGATAAGGAACCCGGATACCGCAGGTATGTAGTCAGCGATGCCTGTGGTCGAGGCATGCGCCCTGTGAGCCGTGCCGAAAGCGTCCTGAACGAACACGTCGCCGAGGCCCGCGAGATCCTTCGCAAATCCCGGATCGTTCTTTTCTTCTTCGGCTCTGAATCTTACGTTCTCGATGAGCATCACTTCGCCGGCTTTGAGTTCTTTTGCCGCCGCTCTGACCTTATCATCCACGACCGCATCGGAAGGAACGAATTTCACTTCCTTTCCGAGCAGTTCGCTCAGCCTCTTTGCCACGGGAGCGAGGCTCATCTCAGGCACAGGCTGTCCCTTCGGTCTTCCGAGGTGCGACATGAGCACTGTCGCGGCGCCGTTGTCCATCAGATATTCTATCGTCGGGACAGCGGCCCTGATGCGCGTATCGTCGGTGATCCTGTCTCCGTCAAGAGGAACGTTGAAATCACATCTGGTAACAGCTGTTTTGCCTGCCCAGCTGATGTCTTTTACCGTCTTTTTCATTTCAGATCTCCTTAATCACTATTTTTTCTTTTTGTCATCTTCCACGATCGGGAATGTGTCGATATCGGTCCTGTACATGTGCCTGACCATCCTGAGCATGTTGGATGTATATCCGAACTCGTTGTCGTAGTAGCCGACGACCTTGAAGAACTTGTCGTTGACCTCGATGCCCATCTTCGCATCGTATACCGACGGAGCCGGGCATCCGATGAAGTCTATCGACGTGACTTCTTCTTCCGTATAGAGGAGAACGTCCTTCAGATAGGTCTCGGAAGCCTCCTTCATGGCTTTGTTGATGTCCTCGTAGGAAGCGGAGCTTCTGAGAACGACGTCGAGGTCGACAGCGGACACGTCCACTGCAGGGATACGGAACGCCATGCCCGTGATGGCTCCCTCGAGTTCAGGGATGACCAGCGCCACGGCCTTGGCCGCGCCCGTCGTGGTCGGGATGATGTTATTGAACACCGAACGTCCCATCCTCCAGTTGTACTTCGTACGTCCGTCGTTGGTCTTCTGTTTTCCGGTGGTTGCGTGTATGGTCGTCAGGAGCCCCTCGTAGATGCCCCATTTGTCGTTGATGACCTTGCAGATCGGAGCGAGGCAGTTCGTCGTGCAGGAAGCCGTCGAAACGACGTTCATGTTCCTCTTGTACCAGTCGTGGTTCACGCCGTATACGAAAGTAGGAGTGGTCTTGTCCTTTGCAGGAGCGGAAATGATGACTTTCTTAGCTCCGGCTTTGAGGTGAGGCGCGGACTTCTCTGTAGTCGTGAGCGTGCCCGTACAGTCGATGACGTATTCGGCTCCGCATTCGCCCCACGGGATGTCTGCAGGGTCCGACTCAAAGTACACCGGGATCTTTCTTCCTCCTACGATGATGCCCTTGTCATAGGCCTTTACCTCTTCCGGGAATCTTCCGAACGCGGAATCGTACTTGAGCATGTAAGCCACGTAATCCGTATCGGCGTTACGCCAGTTGATGCCTACGACCTCCATGTCTTCAAACTGCCTGATGGCTCTCATAACACATGTGGCGATACGTCCCCATCCATTTATACCAACCTTGATCATTTTTCTCCTCCTGGATCATTCGATCGAAACAGCGCTTGAATAAACTATTGCATACAAAATAATATTAACAACGGGCTATTATACTTTCAAGGATAATTATTGCTTTGGCAGGCATTTCCGGCCGGCGCCCGCGAATTCACTGAGTGATCACGCTCACATGGCTTCCGCTGCTGCGGTCCTTTGTGACCACGACCTGCCTGTCTATCCGGCTTTTGAGAGCATCCACATGCGAAATGATCCCTACGAGCCTGTCTTCATCAGACAGCTCGGTAAGCGTCCGTATCGCCGTTTCAAGCGTCTCCGAGTCGAGAGAACCGAAGCCCTCGTCGACGAACATCGTATCGAGCCTGATGCCGCCCGCCGACGCCTGGACCTCGTCCGAGAGTCCCAGCGCGAGAGCGAGCGAGGCGAGGAAGCTTTCCCCTCCCGACAGAGTGCTGACGGGTCTTTCCGTGCCGCTGTAGTGATCGGTCACCGCAAGATCAAGTCCGAAGCGCGATCTGTTGTCTCTGGACGCTCCCGATCTTACGAATTCATACTGTCCGCCCGACATTATCTTCATCCTCAGATTTGCGCGTCTGATTATCCTTTCGAAATAGAAGGTCTGGACATATGTCTCGAGGCTTATGCGGTCCTTCCCCGGAATGCTCCCGGACGCGGTCTTCTCGAGCGAATCTATCATCTCGTGCTGTTTTCTGAGAGAATCGAGACGTTTTGAATTGAATCTGATCCCTTCGAGCGCGTTCCTCGCGTTGATAAGATCGGCCGTCGTCCTTGTATTGAACTCTGTAAGAGACTTCTTTTTTTCTTCCGCTTCCGTTCTGCTCTGGAACGCGTCCAGCTCATCCATCGGTTCGGCGCCGGCGATCACCTTTTCGAGTTCGCCTATCTTCGCTTCGTTCGAGACCTTTGCCTCTCCGGCGCTGCTGAGCGCCGCGGCCGCGTCTTCGATCGCTTTCTCCTTGTCCTGCGCTTTCTTTTTTATTACTTCAACATGCTCTTCGGCAGCCTTTCTGCTGTCGAAACTGAGTCCTGCGGCAGTATCGTCGCGTCTTCTTCTGACAGCGCCGGCGTCGGCTTTCAGAGTGATGAATTCCCTGTCCTTTTCGGCCATGAGCTCGCCGAGATCCTCGTATTCCTTTTCTGCTGCAGCAAGTGATTCCTCAAGCGCGGACTTGCGTCCTGTCCTTTCCCTGAGGTCGTTCTCCATCAGCTCGAGCGCGATGATTTCGTTGTTCAGTTTTTCCACCGCTTCTTCGGCCAGCACAAGCGCCCTGTCTATATCGTCGGTGCCTGTCTCCTTCAGGGCTATCTCCTTTGCGCTGTATTCCATGGCGTTCAGATTGCCCTTTATCTTCTGGGCTTCGCCGGCCTTCTCTGCCGCAAGATCCCTGGCCTGCTTTGCTTTCTTCTGCATGCCGTCGAGCGCTTCGGCTGCAGGCGCGTCTCCCGTGACAGCAGCCGGATACGGATGATCCGTCGACCCGCATACCGGACACGGCATGTTTTCTTCAAGTCCGGCCGCAAGTATGCCCGCCTGGTTTTTCAGGAAGAGCGAATAAGCTTCGGAGTATTCGGCGTCAAGCCTTTCGGCCTCGCTTATCAGAGGCATGAGTTCTTCGCGGCATCTGCTCAGGCTTTCCCTTAGGCTCAGCGCCTTTTTTATCTCTTCGATCAGAGCCTGGAGAAGCGAGATGCGGTTGTTCGTCTTTTCAAGATCATTCCTGATCCTGATCATCTTCTCGTCTGAGTATCTGAGGTCTGACAGTTCGCTCTTTATCCTTTCGATCTCATCTCTGGCGGCGCTTCTGTTTTCTCTCGCCTTCAGAAGCTCATCGTGCTTTTCGGACACGAGCTTTTCGGCTGCCTCAAGCTCCCTGCTGATATCGTCGAGAGCGTCGTATGCATCGAGGCCGCTCTCCATCACGGCAGCTTCGTTTCTCAGCTGTTCGATCACAGGCTTCTCCTCATTTGCAAGCTCGAGCTCGAACTGCGCCGTCCTGATATCGTTCTCGATCACGGTCACCTTCGCCTTCGCCTCGTTCAGAGCGTTCACGCTGTCCCTGTAGCTCGTGATGACGGCTATCCTCCCGTTCGCCTCGCTGAGGATCTCTTCTGTCTGTCTTAGCGCTTCTTCGGTCTCTTTTATCTTGGATTCGCTGTAGCTGATCAGCGATTCCAGAGTATCGATGATATCGCCGACATTCGTGTCCGGATCGAATCTCAGCTCGTCCAGCCTCAGCTGTATCGCGTAATCAAAGCTGCAGTTCACGTTCGAGAGCGCGAGATCGATCTCCTTCCTGTTTTCGCTGTATTCGCCGTCCACGGATCTGCTCATCGTCTTGAGCTCCTCTGCAAGCTCGCTGTACGGCTGAGTGTTGAAGAGCTTTCTGAAGAGCTTCTGCCTCTCGTCCGTGGTGGCGTTGAGCACCTTGAGGAACTCTCCCTGCGCTATCATGACGATATTGCAGAACTGCCCCCTGTCTATGCCGAGTATGTCCCTGACCGCTTCCGTTACCCTCGAAGGGCCGTCGACTATGCTGCCGTCAGGTCTTTTCAGAGTCGCCGAAGCGCTCTCGTGAGTCATTCCCGTCCCGCGCTTTTTCGGCCTGTCGTACTCGGGGTTTCTTGAGACCGTATACTCCCTGCCCGCATATTCGAATACGAGCTCGACTTCAGTCCTGTCTTCATCCGATGCATACTGAGACCTCAGGGTCCTGCTGTCCCTGATGCCTCCGCTCGTTTCACCGTACAGAGCGTATGTTATCGCATCGAAAATGAAGGTCTTGCCGGCGCCCGTATCTCCGGTTATGAGATAGAGGCCTCCTCTGCCCAGACTCTGCATGTCTATGACTGTTTTTTCCCTGTACGGGCCGAAGCCTGTCATCGTCAGTTTAAGCGGTCTCATCGTCCGTACCCCACACTTTATCTATCAGCCCCTGCAGAAGGACGGTCTGGTCTTCGCTCATTGGCTTTCCGTTCTGTCTTTCGTACAGTCCTTCGAATATCTCGAGAGGAGTCCTCGAATCGGCGTCGGATGCATCCGGCGTTTCGGAAAACGCCCTCGTGCGAATGTTGTCGTATTCGAGCCTCATTATGTTCGGATAGATCGCTCTGAGATCCTGGAGCGCGCCGATTATATCCTCCTCATCGGTCAGGATGACCCTCATGTAGCTGTCAGTATCGATATATTCATAATATTCCCGGCCCGTCAGCTGACTGAAGGATCCCCTTATGACCTTCATGTCGCGCAGAGGCGCAAGCTCCCGGGTCCTGATGTTTCCGACGCACACTCCGTCCTTTTTCGCCCCCAGATCGATCAGGGTTACGGATTTTTTCTGATCCGCTTCCGAAAATGAGTATTTGAGGGGCGAGCCGCAGTATCTGACTCCGGACGAGGTCGTATCCTGAGGTCCGTGCAGATGCCCGAGCGCGGTATAATCAAAGGCCTCGAATACCGAAGCATCGACATTGTCGATCCCTCCTACCGTTATCTCTTCGGATTCGCTTCTCTCGGAGCCGGTGCAGAACTGGTGAGCGATGAGGACGTTGCGCCTGCTGCGGTCTATCCCCATCCTTCCGACGGCGAACCTCACGGCGTCAGTATAGGACTCTATAACGGGCTTTTCGCCGCTGTCGGCGTATTCTTTTTCTATGAATGCGCGCACATGGGAAGGCTTGAGGAAAGGCAGCATGTAGAAGCATACCTCCCCGTAATCATCCTGAAGGATCACCCTGTGCACGCTGCCGTCATATCCGCCGGCGAAGTGTATCCCCCTCTTGTCCATGATGCTCGCTCCGAAGGACAGCCTCTCGGCGGAATCGTGATTGCCGCTGATTATGAACACGTCGACGTCTTTTTCTTCGAGTCCGGTGAGAAAGGAATCGAAGAGCTGCACGGCCTCGGCCGGAGGCAGCGGCTTGTCGTAGATGTCGCCGGCTATCACTACGGCCTGCGGCTTTTCTTCTTCTATCATTTCAGTGATCCTCTCAAGGATATAGCGCTGATCTTCGAGCATCGAAAACTCGTTGACGCGCTTGCCGAGATGAAGATCCGACAGGTGCATTATCCTCACTTTGTCCCTCCGTTGTTCAGACAGATATCTTTCAGCCCGCAGCTTTCGCAGTCGGGCCTTCTGGCATGGCATACCTTGCGGCCGTGGAATATCAGAAGATGGTGCGCTCTGATCCACATGCTTTCGGGCAGGCGCTCCTTCAGGCTGTCTTCAGTTGCGTTCACGTCCTTTTCGTCCGTCAGCCCTATCCTGTTCGCCACCCTGAACACATGGGTGTCCACCGCGATGGCGGGTTTTCCGAACGCCTCGGCCAGAACGACATTGGCCGTCTTGCGGCCCACGCCCGGAAGGCTGACGAGCTCCTCAAAAGTGTCAGGCACTCTTCCGCCGAAATCCGATGTCAGCTTCTGCGCGAGCTTTATGATATTTGCCGACTTGGTTTTGTACAGGCCTATCGTCTTTATTATCCCTATCACATCCGACTGATCGGCGGCCGCAAGGGCCTCCGGAGACGGATACCTGGCGAACAGGGCCGGCGTAACTTTGTTTACGCTCACATCCGTCGTCTGCGCGGACAGCACCACAGCTGTAAGCAGCTCGAACTCACTTCCGTGATCGAGCGCGCACATGGCCTCGGGATGCATTCCTTCGAGTATGTCCAGGACCTCTTTTATCCGATCATCTCTGATGATTCTTTTCTTTTTCATCGTATCAGAAGCTTCATGACCGCGTTGACAGCCGGAGTGAGAACGAGATCGGTCACGTTGAATATGATCAGCGCGAGCAGGATGTATGTTCCGTAGCGGTATACCTTATACCACCAGTCATACTGATCGAGTTTGAACAGCTGGGTGAATATGTTCCATCCGTCGAGGGGCGGCACAGGCAGCAGGTTGAAGATCATCAGCACGACATTGATGAATACAGCGTAGTACAGGATCTGAAAGATGTTGTACATGAGATCCGACGGCACGCCGGCTCCGTAATGCTTCATCATCATTCGCACCGGTATGGAGAGAACGACGGCGATGATAAGGTTCATGGTCACGCCTGCAATGGCGACCAGAAACTCATCGCGTCTTCTGTTCTTGTAGTATCTCGGATCTATCATTACAGGCTTGCCCCATCCGAAGCCCACAAGAAGCAGGGCCGCAAATCCCAGCCAGTCTATATGGGCAAGAGGATTCAGCGTAACTCTGCCGTCCCTTCTCGGCGTAGGATCTCCCAGTCTGTCCGAGACCCATGCATGCGCGAATTCATGGAAGCTGAGGCCGACGATTATGCCCGGCAGCATCAGCAGTTTAGTCAGGATCATATTTGCGTTCACGTTTCACCTCTTCTATCTCATTTATCATTGAGTATCGTTATATCTGATCGAGCCGGACTCTCCGGCAGCCGGCGGAAATAACTATACTCTTACAGTATCTCTGTAAGAAGCCTCGATACCGATTCGAGCGCCCTCTCCTTTATATCGATCTCATCGCGGTCCTTTTGCGTGTACGGTCTGCAGTGCTGCATGTCACGCCGGAACTGCTCATTCATCATCTCAGTGACGGCTCTGTCATATATGAAAGCGTTTGACTCGAAGTTGAGTCTGAAACTTCTGATGTCGAAATTCGTCGAACCGGTCGTGCACACCTCGCCGTCGACAGTCATGGTCTTCGCGTGCAGGAACCCGTTCTCATATATGTAGATGCGCGCCCCTTCATTTATGAGCCGTCCGGCGTTGTACAGCGTCGTCCTGTAGACGAAAGGATGGTCCGGTATGCACGGTATCATTATCTTCACGTCTACGCCGGATCTCGCCGCCATTATCAGGGCTTCCATCATCGGCGCGTCGGGCACGAGATACGGAGTCTGGATGAATATGCTCTTTCTGGCGCCGGTTATCATCCTGATGAAGGCCATCTTGACCTCCTCTTTTTCGGACTCGGGACCGCTCGAAACGATCTGGGCCGGTATATCGCCTATATTGCCCCTGAAGGCGTATTTCATGGACTGATCGAGAAGATGCAGGTCTTCTTTCGAAGCGTAGCGCCAGTCCTGATAGAACCTTTCGTTGAGAGAGGCCACCGCGTTGCCGCGGATTATCATCTGCGTGTCTCTCCAGTAGCCGAACTTCCTCTTGTAGCCCAGGTATTCCTTCGCTATGTTGAAGCCGCCTATATATCCGATCTCGTTGTCGATTATCGCAAGCTTTCTGTGGTTGCGGTAGTTGATGCGGAAATACAGGTGTCTGATGAATGGTTTGAAGAAGAACGCGCAGCTGCCCCCGGCCTTTCTCAGCTCCCTCAGCTCGCTGCGGCCTATGCTCCTCGATCCCAGAGCATCCATCAGCAGCCTCACCTTGACTCCCTGCCTTGCCTTTTCGGTCAGAAGCTCGATGAGGCGCTTTCCGACGAAATCGTCCTTAACGATAAAGTAACACAGCTTGATGGTATACCTTGCGTTTTCGATGTCGCTGCACAGACGCTCGAACATTTCCCTGCCGTCATAGATCAGCTCCACGCTTTCATTGCCCGTCAGGAGAGCGTCGGCGTAATCGAGATTCATAGATATCATCTCGCGCCACTTCATGGTCAGATCGTCAGGGTCGTCCGAAAGCTCGTCCTTGACGGCCTGCTTCTGCCAGTCGAGCAGTGTTCCCATGCCCTCTTTTTCTTCTTCTGTCATGCGGAATATCTGCTGCCTGGCGATATTCTGCGACAGTATCAGGTACAGGAAAAGTCCGGCGACCGGCATTATGTACAGTATCATTATCCACGCCATCGTGGCTGTGGGCGGTTTGTCGTCAAAGAAGATGAGACCGAACGCGATGATCGTATTCAGCGCATATATGATCGCCATGATATGCGCCAGTGTAAAGAACTGCAGTATCTGGTCCAGCATCTCCTATCCTACCTCTGTCCCCTCAAGGCTGAACGTCTTGCTCTCTGTTATAAGGACTTTCACCGTTTTTCCCATTATCTCCTCCGGACTTCTGTCAGTCGTGAAGTTGACGAGCTTGAATCCGTCCGTCCTTCCGGAGACAGTGGTCTCATCGCTGCGGCTGACGCCCTCGGCGATGACCTCGTATACCTTTCCTTTATACTCCCGGTTTTTTCTGAGGCTGATGCCGTTCAGGACTTCGACCAGCCTGTCGAACCTTTCGTGGCATACATCATCCGGTATCCGGTCTTCGAACTTTGCGGCCGGAGTCCCCTCCCTCGGCGAATAAATGAAGGTAAAGGCCGAATCGTACTCCACCTTTCTTACTATGTCCAGAGTCTCTTCGAAGTCTTCTTCGGTCTCTCCCGGGAATCCGACGATGATATCCGTGGATATCGTGATGTCCGGAGCGGCCGCTCTCAGCTTATCGACTGTCGCGAGGTACGACGCCCTGTCATAGTGGCGGTTCATCCGCTTCAGTATCCTGTCGCTTCCCGACTGGACCGGAAGATGTATGTTATGGCAGAGCTTGCCGCAGGTCCTGAAGCAGTCGATCATCTCATCGGAGATATCCCTTGGATGCGATGTCATGAACCTGATGCGCTCTATGCCGCTTATATCGTTCACCGCTTTTATGAGATCGGCAAAGCTGTGGCCGGAAGCGTCTCTGTAGGAGTCCACATTCTGTCCGAGAAGCATTACCTCTTTCACTCCGTCGGCTGCAAGGCCCTTTATCTCGTCAGTTACGGAGCTGAGCATCCTGCTCTTTTCGCGGCCCCTGGTGTACGGGACTATGCAGTAGGTGCAGAAGTTGTTGCAGCCGTAGGTGATGTTCACAAGGGCCTTGTGGCTGTGCATCCTGACCGGCTTCATCCTGTCCTCGTCGATCATCGGGTTGTTGTCGACTATCGCGCGGACTTTTTTGCCGGTGCTGATCCTCTCCTCTATCAGTTCGGGAAGCTTCGCTATGTTCTGTGTGCCGAATACTATGTCGACCCACGAAAACCTTTTGTTGATCTCATCGACGACTCTCGGCTGCTGAGGCATGCATCCGCATACGCAAAGCATGAAGCCCGGACGGTTCTTCTTTACTTTCTTGAACTGTCCGAGCGTCCCGAAAAATCTCTTGTCCGCGTTGTCTCTGACGCTGCATGTATTGATCACGGTGATGTCCGCCCTGTACGGATCATCGCATCTCTCATACCCCAGCGCCTGAAGGAGGCCGGCGATATTCTCGGAGTCGTGCTCATTCATCTGGCATCCGTATGTGATGATATGATAGGTCTTCATTCCGCGCCGTCCTTCTCTGCGCTTTTTTCGGCCATCCTGTCGGCATTGCCGACGGTAAGAGTCTTCTCTTCTCCGTTGACAAGCCTTTTGATGTTCTCGGCGTGCGCAAGGATCAGAAAGACAGCGGCTGCTATCGCGAAGTATTTGTATTCTGGCGCCAGGAACCACACGAACACCGGATAGGATGCGGCGGCAGCCAGCGATCCCACCGACATTTTGCGCGTAACGGCAAAACCGGCTCCCGCGGCAAGCAGGGCCAGAAGAGCGGTCTGCCAGTTGAGCGCGAGCGCGGCGCCGAAGGATGCGGCCACTCCCTTGCCTCCCTTGAATCCGAATGCCGCAGGGAAGCAGTGCCCCAGGACCACGCCGGCGAATCCCGCCATTGCGCCGCCGGATCCTGCAATCGCAAAGCCGATCTTTACGGCGACGAAGGCCTTGAGAACATCTATGACGAATACGGCGATGCCGTAGCCGATGCCCATGGTCCTGATGGTGTTGGTCATGCCCGCGTTGCCGGAGCCTTCTTTACGGATGTCAACGCCCTTGATCTTTCCGAATATTATGGCCGGATTGATGTCGCCCAGCGCGTAGGCGATAAGAAAGGCGATCGCCAGCTTCCCGATCATTGCTCCGTTCACTGTCTTTCACCTCTTTTCTCATTCCACACGAATTTGATCGATGTTCCCTCGAAGTCGAAGGATTCCCTTATTTTGTTCTCAAGATATCTCGAATACGAAAAATGCATGAGTTCTCTGTCATTGATGCTGAAGCTGAAAAGCGGCGGCTTTGTGCCGATCTGCGTCGCATAGTAGATCTTGAGCCTCCTGCCCTTGTCCGAAGGCGGCTGCCTCATCATGACGGCGTCTTCGATCACGCTGTTGAGTTTTCCGGTCGTTATCCTTACCGCCCTTGCATCGGCTATCTTTGAGCATCTGTCGATGATGTCGTACAGCCTGACCTTGTTGAGAACCGAAACGAAGATGACCGGAGCATAGGACGCAAAGAGGAGCTCGGCCCTGATCTTCCTCTCGTAGTCGCGCATGGTATTGGTCTCTTTTTCGATGAGATCCCACTTGTTGACGACGATCAGAAGGCCCTTGCCCGCCTCATGCGCATAGCCCGCTATCTTCTTGTCCTGCTCTGTGAGCCCCTCGACAGCGTCTATCATGAGCACGCATATGTCGCAGCGCTCGACTGCGGCGACAGCTCTTATCACACTGAATTTTTCTATCGAGTCGCGCACCTTGCTCTTCTTACGGAGCCCCGCGGTGTCGATGAGCGTGTACTCCCTTCCCTTGTAAGTGAAAGGAGTGTCTATGGTGTCTCTCGTGGTGCCCGCTATCGGCGATACGATCACCCTGTTCTGCTTCGTGAGCGCGTTCACAAGAGAGGATTTTCCGACGTTAGGCTTTCCGATGATCGCTATGTTGATGCTCTCTTCGGACCCGCCGAAGGCCTCTTCGGGGAATCCGTCGACGATGCGGTCCAGAAGGTCTCCGATATTGGTCATGTTGGCCGCGCTTATCGGTATCGGCTCTCCGAAGCCGAGCTCATAGAAATCGTAAATGAGATCGTACGCCTTCGAAGGCGCGTCGACCTTGTTCACGACGAGGATAACTTCCTTGCCGGTGCGCCTCAGAAGATCGGCGACCTCGCGGTCCGCAGTCGTGAGTCCTTCTTTTCCGTCCACCATAAAGAGTATGACGTCCGCCATGTCCATGGCCGTAACGGCCTGATCCCTCATCTGGGATCTTATGGTGTCGTCGGTCTTCACCTCGATGCCGCCCGTATCGATCACGGCAAACTCCTTGCCGTTCCATTCGGTCTCGGCATAGATGCGGTCGCGCGTGACTCCCGGCACGTCCTCGACTATGGCGCGTCTTTCGCCCACCAGCCTGTTGAAAAATGTTGATTTGCCGACATTTGGCCTGCCGACTACTGCGAGTATAGGTTTACTCATCTTCTTCGAATATTCCCTCCACGAATTCGTGAGCGTCGAACGGCACAAGATCTTCCATCTTTTCGCCGACGCCGATGAACTTGATCGGCATGTCGAATTCGTCCGTTATCGTTATGGATATGCCGCCTCTTGCGGTGCCGTCCATCTTTGTCAGTACTATTCCCGTGATATCCGTGATGCCGCTGAATTCCTCCGCCTGGCTGACGGCGTTCTTTCCCGTCGTAGCGTCGAGCACCAGAAGATTCTCTCTCGCGGCCTCAGGCCATTCCCTCGAGATGACCTTGCTCATCTTTTCGAGCTCCTTCATCAGGTTTACCTTGTTCTGCAGGCGTCCTGCGGTATCGCATATGAGCACGTCGATATCGTTGGCCTTGGCCGACTGTATCGCATCGTAGATGACAGCCGTCGGATCCGTGCCCTCTTCGTGCCTGATGACCCTGACGCCTACCCGGTCGCCCCACATCTGGAGCTGCTCGGCAGCAGCCGCCCTGAATGTGTCCGCAGCCGCGAGCATCACGCTCTTTCCCTGCTGAGTGTACATGTTCGCAAGCTTGGCGATTGTGGTCGTCTTGCCGCCGCCGTTTATGCCGATCATGAGGATGATGAGCGGATACTCATCGGCCATCCTGTTGCGCTCGCCCTTGTCCATTATCTCTTCGACTATCTTCGCAAGCTCGCGCCTGATCTCGCGCTCTCTGGTATAGTGATGATAGTTGATCACTTCGTTGAGCTTTTCGATGATCTTCGCAGATGTATCGATCCCGACGTCGGCCATGACAAGCGATTCCTCGAGCTGATCGAGGAACTCCGGACCGAGTTCCGGATTATCGTAGACGGCCATCGTGATGCTGTCGATGAACTTCTGGAATGCATTTTTCTTTTCAAATAGAGCCATTTGCGATCTCCCTTTCCGATTTGTATATTTGCATATAATCAGTCTTCAAAATCGAACTCATCTCCCAGTTTCAGAGACAGCATGCGCGATATGCCCTGTTCAGGCATGGTCACGCCGTAAAGCACGTCAGCGTGCTCCATCGTCGCCTTCTGGTGCGTTATGAGAGCGAACTGTATGTTTTCGAAGTGCCTGAGGTAGTCCGAGAACCTCTCTATGTTGACCTCATCGAGCGCAGCCTCCACCTCGTCGAGTATGACGAACGGAGTCGGCTTGGCCTTGAGTACAGCGAACATCAGCGCTATGGCGGTCAGAGTCTTTTCTCCGCCGGAGAGCAGATTGATGTTCTTGAGCTTCTTGCCCGGCGGCTGAGCCGTTATCTCTATGCCTGATTCAAGCGGTCTTGTCTCATCCTCAAGACGAAGCTCCGCATAACCGCCTCCGAAAAGCTCTTTAAAGGTCTCCTCGAAGTTGACCACGACCCTGTCGAAGTTCTCCTTGAACTTTGTCTTTATGGTCCTGTCCATGTTCGAGATGATATCGTTCAGCTCGGCCATGGCCTTTGAGATATCCGCCTCCTGGGCCGTCATGAACTCGTATCTCTTGCTGACTGCCTTGTATTCTTCGATCGCCCCGATGTTGACGTCTCCCAGCTCGGCGAGCCTGAGCCTTATCTCTCTCGACTCCCTGTTGCCGGAGGTGATCGCGAAGTCCTCGTCTCTCATGTCGACGGCCTCGGCGTAGCTTACCTCGAACTCGTTCCAGAGCTTGTCCTTCTGCGTATCGAGCAGGGTCTCGTTCTTTGCGGTCTTTATCTCGAGTTTGTATCTCTCGTCCCTGATCTCTTCGAGCTCCTCCCTGTCTTTCTTCTGCTGCGCAAGAAGCTCGTCGTTTTTGTTCCGCGTGTCTTCGATCCGGGCGGATATGCCGCTGATCTTTTCTTCGAGGGCCGCCTTTTCGGCTGTGAGAGCCTTCTCCCTGTCGCCTGACTCCTCGCCCGTAGCGGTGAGCCTTTCGACGGTCCCGGTGAGTTCGTCGCGGGATTCCCTGTTTTCTTCGAGCGTGGATTCGAGCTCGGTGACGCTGTCTCTGACGCGCTCGATCATCTCGTTGCCGGCGAAGAGCCTCGATTCGCTCTCGCCGATCTTCACCTTGAGGGAAACGATCATCTCATTGTCCTCTTCGATGAGCGGCCTGAGCTCTTCAGCTTCCTTCATGAGCTGCTCGACCTTCGCCTCTTTATCGGAGTATTCGTTTTCGGACTCCTCGATGCTCTTCCTGTGGCCTGCGATCATCTCCTCGGCCCTTGCTATGTCCGCATCGATGGTCTCCATGCCCGATCTGTACCTCTCGGCCGCGCCTTCGTCCTCCTTTACAAGGGCTTCGGCGTGGTCCCTGTCGGTCCTGAGCACATTGCCCGCTATGTCGAGCTCGGTTATCTCGTTTCTGAGAGCGTCTCTCTCGCTTCTGAGCTGAGTCCTGGCAGCTTCTTCTTTCTCCTTCGCGTCTGCAAGTTCGGCCGTCTTCTTCGCGAATTCTTCGATCTGCCTGCTCAGCGAGCTGATCTCCTTCTTTCTGTCAAGCAGATTTGCCGTTCTGTTCCTGAACTTTCCGCCGGTGATGGCTCCAAAGGCGTTTATGACCTCTCCTTCGACCGTGACTATCCTGAATCCGCCGATGTTCATCTTTGAGATCTTCACGGCATTGTCCATGCTGTCTGCGATGATGACCCTGCAGAGAAGATAATCGACTATCTCTCTGAAGCGGTCTTCGGTATCCACCATGCCGGAAGCGAGCCCTATGAAGCCGGCGGCATTCTTCACGCTGCCGTCGAGCGCTATCCTGTCGGCCTTCACGGACGCGACGGGAAGGAATGTCGCTCTTCCCGAGCTGCTTGCCTTGAGCCATTCGATGGCCTTCATAGCCGATGCGTCGTCGTCGCACACGATGTTCTGGAGGTTTCCGCCGAGAGCCGTCTCGATGGCGGTCTCGTAGCCGTTCGGCACCTTTATGATGTCCGAAACAGTGCCGATTATGCCCTTGCGTCCGCCGGACATCACGGCCCTGACGGCGTTGTTGTAGCCTTCGTAGTTGGCTTCCATCTCCTGGATGGTGCTCCTTCTTGCTATGGCCCTGTTGGACTTTACGGATATCTCGTCCGCCTCGGCACTGATCCTGTCGATGTTTGTTGCAACCGATATAATGTTATCGGAAACCTCATCGAGTCTGTCCTTCTTTTTCTTCAGCTGCGCTTCGTTTTCGGCGATCTCATCTTCGATCCTCTTCAGATTCTCTCTGTTTCCGTCGCCCGCGCCGCCTCTGTTCTCGAATTCCTCGGTAAGGCTTTCCCTGCGCTCCTCAAGGGTGGTCATGTAGTTGCTCAGGGTCTTTATATCCGCGTTCTTCGTTATGTTTTTATTATTGATCTCGATGAGATCGTTTTTGAGTTCTTCGATCTCGAATGCTATCTTCGAGGATCTTCTGCTGTCTTCGTTGTATCTGACCACAGCGCTGTCGAGTTCGGCCCTGACCTTGTCGACCTCGTCGTTCATGGCCTTTTCGCCCTCTTCGAGCCTTGCGAGTTCGGCTCTTTCCTGTTCGAGCCTTTCTTCGGCGATCCTGCATTCCTCATCGAGCCTTGCGAGCTCTTTTTCGATGTTCTCGAGGCGCTCGCGGTTGAGCCTGCCGCCGCTCGTGATGACGGCGAGTTCGTCGATGGTCTCGAGCAGGCTCGCATTGGCCTTCGAATACTCATCGGAAAGATCTATGTCTTCGTCTCTCAGGCTGTCGATCCTGCTGTCCGTCTCTTCGAGCCTCGCAGCGGTCTCCTCGATCCTCTTCTGCATATCTTCGAGATCGGCCTTTCCGGCCTCTACGCTCGACTCGAGATTTCCGAGGTTATGCAGGATTATGTTGATCCCCAGATACTTGTATCTGTCTCTGAGGCCGATGTACTCAGTCGCTTTTTCGGAATCCTCCCTGAGACCTCCGATGCGCCCTTCGATCTCGGCGATGATGTCTTTTACCCTGTCTAGATCGACAGCCGCTGCCTTCAGCTTGTTCTCGGCCTCGGTCTTTCTGCTCTTGTAGAGCACTACGCCCGCGGCCTCCTCGAATATCTGGCGCCTGTTTTCGGGCCTTGTGCTCACGATATCCGCGATCTTGCCCTGGCCGATGATCGAATAACCCTCAACGCCTATGCCTGTATCCATGAAGAGCTCGCGGATGTCCCTGAGCCTGCACTGATTACCGTTGATCATGTATTCGCTCTCGCCCGAGCGGAACATGCGCCTTGTGACGGCGACCTCGTTGTACTCGAGCGGAAGTATCCCTTCGGAATTGTCTATCACCAGCGTGACCTCGGCCATGCCCTTCGGCTTTCTGGTCGCGGTGCCGGCAAATATGACATCCTGCATCCTGGAGCCCCTGAGCTGACGTGAGCTCTGCTCGCCGAGCACCCATCTCAGAGCGTCCGAGATGTTGCTCTTGCCGCTGCCGTTAGGGCCTATGATACAAGTCACGCCGTCATTAAGTTCAATGCTTACTGGGTCCGCAAAGGATTTGAAGCCCTGCATCTCTATTCTCTTGAAGTACAATTAATACTCTCCCTTCGTGAGCGCGTCCTCTGCCGCTGCCTGTTCGGCTCTGGCCTTGCTGCGTCCGGATCCCTTTCCGAGCGCCCTGCCGTTCATCGTGACCTGCACGGTGAATACCTTGCTGTGATCGGGCCCGGACTGATCCGTTATCTCATATGCTATCTTCACGTTTTTATCCTTGTCCTGAAGGATCTCCTGAAGCTTTGTCTTATAGTCCTTATTGAGCTTGCCCTCGGAAGCCATGCGTATCCGGTCTCCGAGCAGCCTCAGTATGACTTCGCGGCAGGCTTCGTAGCCGCCGTCCATGATGATCGCTCCCATGAGGGCCTCGAAAGCGTCGGCGAGTATGGAAGGCTTGCGTCTTCCCCCGTTGGCTTCCTCGCCTCTGCCGAGGTACAGGTACTCTCCGAGCCCCATCCCCGATGCGACGTCTGCAAGCGTGTCCTCGCACACCACATCCGCCCTGCATCTTGAAAGCACTCCCTCGTGGGCGTCCTTCATTATTACGAACAGCTCCGTTCCGACGACTGCGTCCACAAAAGCGTCGCCGATGAATTCGAGCCTCTCGTTGTTCATCTCATATCCGAGCCTGTGTTCGGAAGCGTACGAGCTGTGAGTGAGCGCTGTCCTCAGCAGCCTTTCGTCCGAAAAACAGTATCCGGTCATGTCGTTTAATCTGCGGTGATCCGCGGCTTTTGCCATCTACTGCCCCTCTTCCTTTTCGGCCTCGTCGACCTTCATGAAGACCGCGTAGGGATCTTCTTCCGCCTGATCGTCGCGGGTCTTATCCGCCTCGGGCCTCCTTCTCCAGGATTCGCTCGCGTTGGAGATAGCTTCTGCGATCCTGCCCGAAAGGCTGTGCTCCTTCTTTGCCTGCTCGTATTTCAGTATGGTCTCCTCGATCATGCCGGTTATATCGTTGCTGACGTAATCTATGGCCCTGTGTATCGCGTAGTAGACTTCCGTCTCCTTCCAATTGCCATGGATCTTGAGCACGGCGCCCTTCAGCCCCAGGATAGGAGCCCCGCCGGCGTCCTCGTAGCCGAATGTCTTCTTGAGTTCTCTCAGCTTGCTCTGCGCGAATGCGGCTCCCACCTTCGCAAAGAGGCTCTCGCTGAGCTTCTGCTTCAGAAGCCCCGTGATCGCAAGCGACATCCCCTCGCTGCTTTTGAGGAAGACATTGCCGCTGAAACCGTCGGTCACGACCACGTCCGTCTCTCCAAAGACGATGTCCCTGGCCTCGACATTGCCCTGAAAGTTGATGTCGCTGCTTTTGAGCATCTTGAAAGCTTCCTTGTGAAGATCGTCGCCTTTTTCATCCTCGGCTCCGACATTCAGGAGCCTCACCACAGGCGCTTCATTGCCCGTGATGCCCTTTACGAAGATGCTACCCATTATGCCGCTCTGGAATATGTATTCAGGCTTTGATTCGACGTTCGCTCCGCAGTCGAGCAGCAGCGTGCTGCCCTCCCTGCCGCAGCGCGGGAACCACGCGGCGATCGCAGGCCTCTTGATGCCCCTGATCCTTCCGAGATTTATGAGACCGGCGGAAAGCAGCGCTCCGGTGCTTCCTCCCGAGATGAACACGTCGGCTTCGCCCGATCTGATCATGCCCATTCCCCTGACTATGGTCGAATCCTTCTTTTTCTTTACCGCCATGGCAGGAGACTCGTCGTTGCTGATGACCTCCCTGGCGTCGGCGATCTCGATATTGCCGCCTTTCCAGTTATTGTCCTCAAGAGTCTTTCTGATCAGTTCCTCCGGACCGAGGATCACGATGGTCTCTTTTATTTCCGGCGCGGCCGCTATGGCTCCCTTTACTATCTCTTCGGGAGCGAAGTCGCCGCCCATGCCGTCAATCACTATTTTCATAACGTTCTCCGTTCTCTGATATAACTTACCTGTTTCTGTTCCTGCGGAGCTGTCCGCAGGCAGCGTCTATGTCGCTCCCGAGAGTCCTCCTGACCGTCACGGCCACGCCCCTGCCCTCGAGCGCATCCCTGAATCTCCGCACGTTGTCCGGCTGAGCTTTTCTGTATTCCCTGCCGCTGACCTCATTCAGAGGTATCAGGTTCACATGCGCGAGCCAGCCCGCAAGCCTTCCGGCGAGTTCAGCAGCGCAGTCTTCGGAATCGTTCACCCCGTCTATGAGGGCGTATTCGAAGGTGATGCGCCTTCCGGTCTTTTCGGTGTACTTCCTGCAGGCATCCATGAGCTCGTCGTAGCCGTATTTTTTTGCGACCGGCATGGTGCGTTCCCTGAGCTTCTGGTTCGGCGCGTGCAGGGATACGGCCAGATTGACCTGAGGTACGTCTTCGGCGAACTTCTTTATTCCCGGTATGAGCCCGCAGGTGGACACCGTTATGTTGCGAAGCCCCAGGCCGCAGCCGTCACTGTCGTTGATGAGCCTGATGAACCTTATGACCTCATCGTAGTTGTCGAAAGGCTCTCCCATGCCCATTATGACGACATGTCCTATATCCTCTCCGGTCAGATCTCTCATCGCGAGCACCTGCGCCAGCATCTCGCCGCCCGTGAGGTTCCTGGCAAGACCGTCCATGGTCGAAGCGCAGAAGCTGCAGCCCATGCGGCAGCCGACCTGAGACGAGATGCAAATGGAGTTGCCGTATCCGTATTTCATGAACACGGACTCGATCTCCGATCCGTCAGAGAAACTGAACAGGCATTTGACCGTGCCGTCCTCCGATCTTTGCTCGTCTTCGACACACGGGAGGCCTATGAACCAGCCTTCCTCGGCAAGAGCCGACAGCAGTCTTGCCGGCACGTTATGCATGTCGTAGAATGACCCGGCTCCCTTTCCCAGCCATCCGAAGATCTGCTTTGCGCGGAACTTCTTTTCGCCGTGCCGCGTCACGAGAGCCTCAAGCTCGTCAGGCGTAAGATCCAGTATGTTTTTATCAGTCCCTGTACCGCTCATTATCCTTTTACAGCCTTTCTACGGCTATCCCCGTCTTATGTCCGTTGATATCGAATTCAGGCAGTCCTTCGGCATATTCGATGCTCTTCGCGATGGTCTCGTCCATGATGAAGTCCCTTGCGCCCTCGACGGCAGCCTTTATCTCATCGTCAGCGCAGAGGCTGATCTTTATCTCGTCCATCATCTCGAAGTCGGCCTGCTTTCTGAGCTGCTGGATCTTGGAGATGACTTCTCTTACGTATCCCTGATCGATGAGCTCCTGAGTCAGTGTCGTGTCGAGTATCACGAAGACGTTGTTGTCCATGCCGACCACGAAGCCCTCTTTCGAGGAGATTCGCACATCGAGCATGTCCTCTGTGATCTCGTATTCCTCATCGCCGAGAGTCATCATTATGTGATCCTCGTTTATGGATCCGAGAAGCTCCTTGGCGTTGATCTCGGTCAGTCTCTTTCCGAAGTCCTTCACCTTCTTGCCGAGCACAGGTCCCGCAGTCCTGAAGTTAGGCTTGATCTCGAAGTTCATGTACTTGTCGAGATCGTCCTCGTACCGGACCTCTCCGACGTTGAGCTCTTCGGTGATGAGGCCTTCCAGGTCGCCTATCATGTCTCTGTAGTTTCCGTCCACGATGACCTTGGCAAGAGGCTGCCTTACCTTGAGCTTCTCCTGCTCTCTCGTGCTCCTTCCGAGATTGACGAGAGTCCTTACAAGATCCATCCTCTCTTCGGCTTTTCTGTCGATGAGAAGATCGTCGGCTTCAGGATAATACGCCGTGTGGACGGTCCTGTCTCCTGTAAGCTTCGTGTAGATCTCGTCGGAGATGAACGGCGCGACCGGAGCCATCATCTTCGCAACGCCCACGAGCACCTCGTATGTGGTGGCGTAAGCGGCTCTCTTGTCGAGGCTCATGTCTTCGCCGGCTCCCTCCGCGAAGAATCTCCTTCTGGCTCTTCTGATGTACCAGTTCGAAAGATCCTCGTCGATGAATTCGCCTATGGCCCTTACCGTCCTCATGTGGTCGTACTCGTCCATGGACTTTGTTGTGTCCGCGATGAGCCTGTTGTATTTCGAGAGTATCCACTTGTCGAGCTCGGATCTGTCTTCGTAAGGGACATCGAGCATCGAAAGCTCCACCTTGTCGATATTTGCGTAGAGGCAGAAGAAGTTATACGTGTTTTTCAGCGTGCTGAACACCTTGCTGATGACTTCCCTGACTCCGTCCTCGTCGAACCTTGTCGGCGTCCACGCAGGCGATCCGTATACCAGATACCATCTGACGGCATCCGCCCCGTATTTGTCCATCATCTCGAAAGGATTCACGGTGTTTCCGACGTGCTTCGACATCTTCTTGCCGTTCTTGTCGAGGATGAGGTCGTTGACGAGCACGTTTTTGTATGGCGCGCATCCCTTTACGATCGTCGAGATCGCCATCAGGGAGTAGAACCATCCTCTCGTCTGGTCGATGCCCTCGCAGATGAAGTCCGCAGGGAAGAGCTCGTCGAAGTTTTCCGAGTTCTCGAACGGGTAATGCCATTGCGCGAAAGGCATGGCTCCCGAGTCGAACCAGCAGTCCATGACCTCCGGTATCCTGTGCATCGTCTTTCCGCACTCAGGGCATGTGATGGTAAGGTCGTCCACATACGGTCTGTGGAGCTCGATATCCATGTCGATATCCTGATCGACGTCCTTTATGAGCTGCTCGCGCGAACCCACGCAGTGGAGGTGTCCGCATTCGCACTTCCAGACAGGGATAGGCGTGCCCCAGTATCTCGACCTCGAGATGGCCCAGTCCTTTACCTCTTCGAGCCAGTTGCCGAATCTCTTTTCGCCGACGTAAGGCGGATACCAGCTGACCGTCCTGTTGTTTGCGACGAGCTCGTCTCTCAGCTTTGTCATCTCGATGTACCATGACTTGTTCGCGTAGTACACGAGAGGAGTGTCGCATCTCCAGCAGTGCGGGTATGCGTGCTCGAGCTTCGCCTTCGAATAGATCTTGTCATCCTGAGCGAGGTATCTGATGATATCCACGTCGAGCCCGTCCTCCATGACGAATCTGCCCTTCCACGGAGTCTCCGTGTAGCAGCCTCTTTCGTCTACAGGCTGGAGCACGGCAAGGTCGTACTTGCGGCCGCAGTTGTAGTCGTCTTCACCGAAGGCAGGGGCCGTATGTACGATGCCGGTGCCGTCCTCGGTGCTGACGTAGTCCATGCAGGTCACTATGAAAGCGTTCTTTCCCTTTTCAGGAACGCAGAACGGTTCGATCTGCTCGTATGTCCAGTACTCCATGCCGGAGCCCTTTATCTTTTCGACGACCTCGTACTCATCGTCTCCGAAGACCTTTGCGGCGAGAGCCTCGGCCACCCAGAGGAGGTTCCCCTTGTTGTCGCCGGACTTCATGAGGCATTTGACATAGTCGACGTCAGGACCGACTGTCAGAGCCACGTTCGATGCCAGAGTCCACGGCGTCGTCGTCCATGCGAGGAAGTATTCGTTGTCGTGATCGACTCCGGTGCGTCTGAACTTGCACGTCAGCGTGTTGACCTTGATGTCCTTGTAGCCCTGGGCCACCTCGTGCGAGGCAAGGCCCGTCCCGCAGCGCGGGCAGTATGGAAGGATCTTGTACCCTTCGTAGACGAGTCCTCTGTCGAAGGCGGTCTTGATGATCCACCATCCGGTCTCGATATAGTCGTTTTTGAATGTGATGTACGGGTCTTCCATATCCGCAAGATAGGCCATCTTCTCGGACATGTCAGTCCACATCTGAGTGTATTTGAATACGGACTCGCGGCACTTCTCGTTGAATTCCCTGATCCCGTACTTCTCGATGTTCTGCTTTCCGGAGAAGCCCAGCTGCTTTTCGACCTCGATCTCTACCGGAAGTCCGTGGGTGTCCCAGCCGCCCTTGCGCTTCACCTGGAAGCCTTTCATGGTCTTGTATCTGTTGACCGAATCCTTGAGGGTCCTTGCCATCATGTGGTGGATGCCCGGCTTGCCGTTAGCTGTCGGAGGCCCCTCATAGAAAACGAACGACGGCGCTCCCTCCCTGGCCTTTACGCAGAGGCTGAGCAAGTCCATCTCATTCCACTTTTTTACCTGTTCGGCCTGGCACTCGGCTACAGGCTTGTCTGATAGATTCTGAAACATCTTTTTCTTTCTCCTGAAGTATTATTTTTGCTTCCGTTTACATGTCGATCCGTGCTCACGGACCTGCTTTTGCAGGCTGTCTGCGCGCATAGAATGACATAATAAACCATCAAATCACATAACTAATGAATTTTACCACAACAGCAGTGTCTATTGCACGGCTAAAAACAAAGAAAATAAGCCTTGTTTTGGCTTATTTTCCAAGCAATATGCGGTTTATTGAATATTCCGGGATCACGGCTGCCCCGGCCGGCTTTCATTGATGAAGCTGTAGCTGCTCGTCTTTGAGTTATGCTTGATGCCGTACATGGCTTCATCAGTGATCTGGTACAGCGAGTCGATGTCTTCGGCATCATCCGGCCATATGCCGATCCCTGTGCAGGCGGTCGGTACGATATCGGCCTCGTCAGTCTTTACAGGCTCATTCATGAGCACACAAAGCTCTTCGGCTATCCTTCCTGCCGCAGCGCGGATGTCAGTTCTCTCCTGTGCTTCGAATATCAGTACGAATTCATCTCCTCCGATCCTGACAGCGGTCACAGACCCGGGCTCCAGGCTGTTCAGTCTTCTGCCGACTTCGATCAGGACCTGGTCTCCGATGTCATGTCCGTATGTGTCATTGACCTGTTTGAAATGATCGAGGTCCATCAGCATGAAAGCAAATGTCTTTTTCTCATCGGCGAGTCTGTGGATCAGCTCTTTGCCGTAGCGTCTGTTGTACAGGCCGGTAAGAGCATCAGTCGAGGATATCATCTGAAGCTCCTTGTAGGCTTTTCGCAGTTCGCGGGTCTTCTCTTCGACCATCTCTTCGAGCCGTAAGTTCTCCTTCTTCTGCTGCTCGATACGCAGCTCGTTGTACACCCTCGCCTGCAGAGATTTGAACAGCATGGAATACGACAGGACTGCTATGATCAGCAGGTACAGGTCTCTGGTATCGAAGAAGTGCAGCGCATACAGCAGCAGTCCCAGCAGAAGGAAGCCGGCGGCGTTGCCCCAGATATACAGGCTCTTTAACTGCTCGTCGGGCTTCAGCTCATCGGGCTCTATCTGCCTGTCTTTGAGAGCCGGATCGCTCTGCGCCCGGGAATATACGACCAGTCCCAGAAGTCCGACAGGTTCGAAGAACAGCCATCTCGGAGTCCCGTTCGACATCGTGCGGTACAGCCTGTCGAGCTCCAGCAGGCAGTAGAGAGTCAACATGATGCCTGAGCAATTGGTCCCGAATGTATGCCCTCTGAAATTAGTCTGTACATAGAGAGCGATGATGAGCGTGATGGTGAATACAGCAACGAAGAAATATATCATGTAGCCCAGCATGCTGATGCCGGATACCCTGATGCCTCCGTAATGGAAAAGAACCAGTTTCTGCACGATCATGAACGAAAAGAAGGATATCGCGAACGTGTGCAGCGCCACCCTCTCGAAGTGCAGCTTGTTGTACTCGCTCTGGGCCATGAGAAGGAGGCCTCCCGAAAAGAACAGGAGAGGAATATACGATATGTTGTCTGCTATCGTGATAAGCAGCTCATTCCCTCCCGTCAGCATGTCCAGAGTCCTCAGGAGTTCCTCCAGGCCCCAGACGGCTGATCCGGTCATGTACGCCTGGGCTATGTTGCGGTAATGTCCCTGTGTATCTCTCGAGCTGTATATGAGCATCGATGCACTGAAAGCGGTGAGCGCGGCAAAAGCATGATAAAACACTTCGTGCCTCGGGACGAACGACGACACGAAAGCCAGGACCCAAAGAATGAGGGTCACTATTCTGAATGCTCTGGTCTTCTGATTCATTGAAAAAAAATTATAAGTGCTGACAGATCAAACTTCAATAATCATGCCGCGGATTGTTGACCTCTGCTGTGCCTGAGTATAGAATGATGTCATCAAAAAAGCAGCGCAGGAGCTGCTGCTTCGCGAGGTGCATATGCCGCTCATAATACTCGGACTCATAGTCACAGTCGGAATAATCATATATGCCCTTGTCAGGTATGCCAACAGCGATGACAGGATCGACATGGACCCTGTCAGAGAGCGCTTTTCGAATGCCTTCGACAGGATGAAGGAGAACATGAACAGGGGCGCGAACTACGAAGTGGTCGATGATGACGACGATGATGACCCGGCTGAAGACAGCGGGCGCACCATGCACTTCCCGGACGACGCCGAGGTCGAAAAGCGCAAGAGGAACATCCATTAGACCTTGCGGGCGTACGTGCCGTCAGGCAGCATCACCCTGCCCTTGTCCGTATCGCAGTATACTTCTGTCATCATGCCGCGTATGCGGCTTTTTATATTTGCGTCGTTTACAGGGCAGGCCACCTCGACTCTCCTGTCGAGATTCCTCCTCATGAGATCGGCCGAGGATATGTACATCAGCTCGTCGTCCCCCTCGCCGAACGCATACACTCTCGAATGCTCGAGGAAGCGTCC
>CADBFL010000004.1 GCA_902793875.1 uncultured Eubacteriales bacterium
AGTCTCGGCTCTTGCATCCGCAGCAAAATCGCTTATCGAAAAATCCACTTCGTGGCCGACAGCGCTTATGACCGGTATCTCCGATGCGAATATGGTCCGGGCGACATCCTCATCGTTGAACGCCGCGAGGTCTTCGGCAGATCCTCCTCCGCGTCCCACTATCAGGGTGTCGATCGGAGTGCCCGAAGCGCTCAGCCTGTTCGCTTCCCTGATGTTTTCGCATATGCTGCTCACTGCGCCGACGCCCTGCACCACGGTCGGGAATAAGACGATATCGGTAAGATCATTTTTGGATGTTATGATCTTTCGTATATCCTCGATCGCCGCGCCCGTCGCGGACGTTATGACTCCGACCCTGTAAGGGAAAACAGGTATCGGTTTTTTATATTTCCTGTCAAAAAGCCCTTCTTTTTCAAGCTTGTCTCTGACGCGCCTGAATTCCGCGGCAAGATCGCCCTCGCCGGCCGCCTCGACATGTCTGATGCTGAGAGAATACGATCCGCCCCTGGCATACGGGCTTATATCGCATATGACTACGACCTTTTTGCCGTCTTCGACCAGGCTCATGTCTATCTTTGCGGCGTTGGACCCCCATATCGCGCAGCGTATCTGGGAGTCGGCGTCCTTCAGTGTCAGATAATAATGCTGACCGCCCCTTGAAAGTCCGGATATCTCTCCTTCGACCGCAAGTCCCTTCAGGTTCATGTCATCTCTGAGCTTCTTTGCTATGTATTCATTTACCTGCGATACGCTTACCGGTTTCATGCGCCCTCCGCGCCAGCAGTGCTGCGCCGGCGGCGTTGTCTCCGCTTAGTTCCGGCGCGCCGAACAGTATGTCCGCGCTGTGTTCCTTCAAAGAGATAAGTTTTCTTACTGTTCTGCTCGAGGCGACTCCTCCGGCCATGTACACTCCGGCTGCGCCGTGCCTTTCGGCCAGTTCGCGGGCCGCCCCGTAAAGAAAATCTGTGAGCGAAATGAACAGTTCGGCTGTCATGAGCCGGACGTCTTCATCCGCTATGCCGCCTTCGATGCGTCTGAGC
This sequence comes from uncultured Eubacteriales bacterium, assembly GCA_902793875.1. GTDB lineage: Bacteria > Bacillota > Clostridia > Peptostreptococcales > Anaerovoracaceae > Crickella. The sequence continues at coordinate 1,041 of CADBFL010000004.1, forward strand.
ATCTTCGTTTCGGCTCCCGAAAGATTGAAGAAGCCGTCATCGGAGAGCCTGATCTTCGGCATGCATCCGGGAAGATCCTTCCGGGCGATGCTGAAGTCATATGCTTCAAGAGTTTCATACGCAATGTCGTCGAGATACGGCCCCGAAGGGAAGCTGTATCCCAGAGCCACGCCCGTCCTGTCGATCAGCTGGCCGATCGAAATGTCCTTTGTTCCCCCGGCGATATGCATGTCATAGCCGTTTTCGTCCGGAGAGCATATCAGGAATTCCGTGGTCCCTCCCGAAAGATGCATGAAGAGGACCCTGTCACTTTCGTCTCCGAGCACTGCGGCGGCGTGCCCTTCCTGGTGGGAGAACTGATAAACGGGAACGCCCAGGGCGCTTCCGAGCTCGTTCGCAAGATTCAGGCCCGCAAGAAAGCACGGCATGTAGGAGCCTTCGACCCTTCGCGGTCTTGATGACGCTCCGATCGCCGCGACGGATGCGGCATCTGCAGTCCCGAACAGCCCGGCAGTCATCTCAGGGAGCCTGTTCGAATGGGCAAAGAACGCTTCTGACTGCCTGAGTCCGCGTTCGCCCTTCCTTACATCAAGCAGGTCCGCCCTGCTGAAGATAACTTCGCCGCGGCTGTTTACGGCAGCGGCCGAGGTCCTGTAATTGGAAGTGTCAAAGCCCAGATAAATCCGGTCCATCACTTCCCTGCTTCCGGCTTCTTCGCTATCTTGGAAAGCACGGAATTGATGAAGGCGTATGACCTCTCATCCCCGTATTTCTTCGCAAGTTCGACGGCCTCGTTGATCGAGACGCCGCACGGTATGCTGTCTATGTACAGCATCTCGGCCACGGCAGTCCTGAGGATCGCAAGGTCTGTCCTGCCGATCCTGTCTATGGACCATTTGTCGAGGTTCTCCTTTATCACCGCGTCGATCTCTTCGTGATGATCGGATACGGCCCTGAGAGTCTCTTCAGCCTGTTTTTTGCCCATCACCCTTGAGCTTTCCTCGACGACGCAAAGATCGGAGACATCGAAGTCCCCGGTGATATCCATCTGGTATACCAGCTGCATCGTTTTTTCTCTTATGTCTTCGCGTTTCAAATCTGGCTCCTTTACGACAGGCCGTCCGCTTTGTCCAAGCCTTCGACCCTGATGTTCACAGCTTTGACCGGGATGCCGGTCGTTTTTTCTATATCGTTCTTTATCCTCGTCTGGATGTCATAGCAGAGCTGAGGGATGTTCACTCCGAAATAGACGATTATATCGCAGTTTATGACAAGCCCCCCCTCTTCTTCAGCGACCCTGATCCCGTTATTCTGGTGAGCGCCGAGCATGTTCTGTATGTTGCCGGTAAAGCCGGCCCCAGCGAACCTGCTGACTTCGCTGAATGAGAATATATCCTTTTCTATCAGACCGGTGATGTTGATGTCGTCACTCATCCTCGTCGACCTCTCTGTCCGTTATATCTATGCGCAGCTTCTCGATCCTGCGGTCTTTGACCTCAAGGATGGTGAAATCGTATTTTTTGTACGACAGCGGCTTGTATCTGATATTTTCTCTCGGGATCTCTCCCATCAGATCAATTATGAAACCGCCTACTGTCTCGCTTGTATCCGATTCAAGTTCGATATTCGTCTCTTCTTCGAGATCGTCAAGATATACGTTTCCGTCTACGATATATGTTTTATCGTCAATCTTCTCGATTATGCGGTCCGCTTCGTCGAACTCATCGTCTATGTCGCCTACGATCTGTTCGATTATGTCCTCTACCGACACTATCCCGCTGAAACCGCCGTACTCGTCGATGAGAATCGCCAGATGCTGCTTTTCTCTCTGAAGCTCCCTGAAAAGAGCGTCTATGTTTTTGGTCTCGGGCACGAAATACGCGGGTCTCAGAAGTTTTTTGATGTCGACCCTGTCGATGCCCTTCACGCTCGCGTTGTACAGGAAGTCCTTTATATGCAGTATCCCGACGATATTGTCCGGATCGTTCTTATAGACCGGGATCCTGGAGTGCGTGAGCTCGGACATCTCGTCCATGTATTCCTTCTTGTCGGCGTCGAGATCGATCATGAAGACATCGGTCCTCGGCGTCATGATCTCGTAGGCAAGAAGATCGTCGAACTCGAAGATGGAGTCGATCATCCTCCGGCCTTCCTCCTTGATCTCTCCGGATTCCTGGCCTCTGTCGAGCATGGACATGACCTTGTCTTCGGAGAAATACGCATCGTCCACATCCGTGTCTTTTCCCATTATCTTAAGGATGATATTGGCGATGCCTTTGCATATCCAGACGAGAGGGAGCGTAATATAATAGACGAATCTCTGGAAGCCTATGAGTCCGACGCCCGCGGCCTCGCTGCTCTGGGCGGCGAGCTTCTTCGGAAGTATGTCCGAAAGCGAAGTATATACGATGTAAAAGCCGAGGTTGTAAAGTACCGGGATCAGCCATCTGAGCCCGTCCGGTCTGCCGGTTCCGGGAAGGCCCTTTCTGAACATGTATGCATTGAACAGCATGAAGCATACGATGATGCTGATGAAGCTGGCGGCGTGGTCGGCGTAATGATACTTCGACGGTTTTGCCAGAAACTCCGTGACAGCCGCGAGCCTTGTGTTTTCAGGCTCATCCTCGAGCCTTTCCTTTATGACATTCCTGTCTATGTAATCGAGCGCCCTCTTGCATGCGACTGTGAGAGCGTTGAATATCATTATCAGTATTATCAGTATGATGAATAAATATCCGGGGATTCCGTCGTCCATCTCTGTCTCCTTGGTCACTTCTTTTTCCGAATAATAAACCCTTTTCCAGGCGTATTTCTGAATCTTATTTTCAGTATCTGCTGAGGATGAGGCGCGCTTTCTATCGCCTCTCCTTCTTCGTTATACATTTCTTCGATCTTTTCTTCCCTGAACGGGACGCGCGGTCCGAATATCTCGACCGTGTCTCCGACAGAGAATTTGTTTCTCTGCTCGACCGTCGTCAGACCGGTCTTTTCGTCGGTATCCCTTACGAGTCCGACGAACGAATAGTCCCTGATATATTCACTGGTAAGATAATTCTGGTCCCGGTCCGTAGGCTTGTTATAGTAGAAGCCGTGGGTGAACTCCCTGTGGCTCGCCTTGCAGAGCTCATCGTACCAGGCGGGATCGAAGCTGTATCCCTCCGGATCGGCAATATACGCGTCTATCGCAGCTCTGTATGCGCTGACGACCGTGGCAACATAATACATCGACTTCATGCGTCCCTCTATTTTGAGAGAGTATACGCCGGCATCCGCAAGGTCCGGTATGCAGTCGATCATGCACAGATCGCGCGAATTCATTATATAGCTGCCTCTGCCGTCCTCTTCTATCGGATAGTATTCGCCCGGCCGCTGTTCCTCGACAAGTGCGTACTTCCATCTGCAGGGATGCGTGCACGCGCCGCGGTTCGCGTCTCTTCCCGCCATGAAATTGCTCAGAAGGCATCTTCCGGAATACGAGATGCACATTGCCCCGTGGACGAATGCTTCGAGCTCCGTGTCTTCCGGCAGGTTCTCTCTCATGACCCTGAGCTCCTCAAGGCTGAGTTCCCTGGCCGCGACTATCCTTTTGACGCCATGAGCGGCCCAGAACGCTGCGGTCAGATAATTGGTCGTGTTTGCCTGTGTTGAAAGATGTATCTCGGCGTCGGGTATCTGCTCCCGCAGCAGGCCCATTACGCCCGGATCCGAGACGAGGAATGCGTCGATGGGAATATGCCTTATTCGCGCGATATATTCCCTCAGAGGCCGGATATCGCCGTTATGAGGGTATATATTCACTGTCATGTAGCCCTTCGCGTTTCTCTCATGCATCCAGTCCATGGCCTCTTCGATCTCGGGCACGGAAAGATTGCCCGCGCCGGCGCGCAGGCTGAACATTTCACCGCCGAAATACACGGCGTCGGCTCCGTAGCTTACCGCCGTCTTCAGTTTTTCCATGTCGCCGGCAGGCGCCAGCAATTCGAGTTTCGGTCTGTCTGAGCTTTCTGTCATTTTCTGAAACGTATGACGGCGAGTCCGTCGCCGCCGCTGAGCAGCGTGACATCGAGATCGTCCCTGCTTTCGATGTATTCGAGGAACTGCCTCATGTATTTGATGCTCGTTCTGTGTCTTTTTGCTTCCTTGCCTTCGCATTCGACGAGCCAGCCCTTGAGGAGGATGTTGTCGCACACCACGAAGGCATCGTCTGCGCAGAGGGCCTCGCATTTGTCGAAGAACTCCCTGTAATGGCTCTTGCCGGCGTCTATGAACACGAGATCGTACCTCAGGTCCTCGCCGGACGCAGCGGTCTCATCCGCCAGCGCGCTGAGCACATCAAGAGCGTCCCCTTTGCGGAAGTCGATGCGCGATCCCTCGCTGAACCTCCTGAAATTCGCTTCGGCAAAGTCCGTCATGCCCGGATTCCTGTCGATCGTGGTGATCAGGGCGTCCGGACAGCACTTCGCGAATAAAAGCGCGGAATAACCGTGCGCTGTGCCGAGTTCGAGTATCCTCCGCGGCTTCTTCATGTCAAGAAGGAGTCTGAGCATCGACTCGGTCTCCGTCAGTATGAGGGGCACGCCTTCGGATTCTTCCGATCTTCTGAGAGAGGCCAGGTCATCATCGACCGGCTTATGCCAGCTGTCCATGAAATCCCTGAGCTGCGGATCCCTGACTTCGATCATCAGGCGCCGCCTTCCTCGCCGTCTTTGATCTCTTCGGCAGCTTTTTCGGAGGCCTCACGCTCTTCCTTTGCCTTTACCGCTTCTTCGTACTCGGCGCTGAGCTTCTCGTATTCGGCATCGTCAGCAGTGAATTTGTGCGTGCCGTCGAGCTTGCTGCTGAGCACATAGTGAGTGTAGTCCGCTTCTTCAGGATACAGAGCCGCGATTATGGACTCTTCAGACGGAGAGCAGAGCGGGATCTTCGGTATCTCATCCTCGTCCATGAGTCCCAGATTGTAGCGGTTGTGGATGACAGCGGATATCGCCGCCCTTTCCTTTTCGACCGTAGTCTCCTTTTCGATCATGGAGGCGATTATCAGCACCTGCCTCGGATTCAGTCCGAGCTCGTCGGCTCTTGCCTGGTATTCTTCGTTGTAGAAATTCGAAAAGGCGTCGATCATCATGATGACCATCATGCCCTCGTCCGCATCGGAACTGAGGCTGTAGTCAGACGGGAACAGGAAGCCTTCCACCAGATCGGTCCCGCTGAGTTCTCCCGACGGATCGGCAAGAACTTCCATCTGCAAAAGATCAGGCGATGAGCATGCTTCGAGGAATGCAGCCTTGTCCGCCAGACCGTCCCTGTCGAGAGCCGTGGCTATCTGATCGACAGTGTATCCCGGCGGTATGGTGAAGCCCTTCTGGGTCGTAAGTCCTTTCTGCAGCGTCTTTACGATGCTGAGCGAGTCCATTGAAGGCGACAGAAAGTACATTCCGGATCTGAAGCCGCCGGAAAAGGATATCTTTGACAGCAGCTCAAAGGAGGAGGCCTTTCTGATTATGCCCTCTTTCTCGAGCTTTTTCGCGACGTCGGCTTTGCTCGAACCATCCGCGATAGTGACATTCCTGTATGTTGCATCCGTCCTGTCATAAGGCTTATTGAGCTGGTATATCCCCCAGAGGGCAAGCAGCACAAGCACCAGAAGCCCCAGTATGATCCTGAGCGGCCATTTGAAACGTCTGCGCTTGTTCACGTTTTCAAGCTCGGATGCAGCTTCCATAGTCTTCAAGTTCAATCAGCACACCTCTACTTCGATCTTCCGAGATACTCTCCTGATCTTGTATCGATCTGGATCTTCTCACCTTCGTTGATAAAGATAGGCACCTGTATCACAGCTCCCGTTTCGACCGTTGCGGCCTTAGTAACGTTCGTAGCCGTATCGCCCTTTACGCCAGGCTCGGTCTCGATGACTTCGAGATCGACGAAGTTAGGCGGCTCAACGTCAAACGCGTTGTCCTTGTAGAACTTGACCGTAGCCATGTCGTTCTCGCGGATGTACTTGACGGCTTCCTCGACGAGCTCGGCAGTCAGAGGGACCTGATCGTAAGTGTCCGTATCCATGAAGTAGTAGAGCTCTCCGTCGTTGTAGAGATACTGCATCTGCTTTGTCTCGATGTGAGCCTTAGGGAACTTGTCGTTAGGGTTGAACGCTTCTTCCCTTGTAGCTCCCGTGAGGATGTTTCTGTACTTGGTCCTTACGAAAGCAGCGCCCTTGCCCGGCTTTACATGCTGGAAGTCGAGCACTACATGAGGCTCCCCGTTCATCTCGAAGGTAATACCTTTTCTGAAGTCACTTGCATAGATCATTGGTTTTCTCCTTTATATAAGTAATAACTGGTGATTATAATCGTACGCGAAGTATCGAAGCGAGCGTGTTTGAGGATCTAGTCAGCTGCACCGATGGAGTGATGCGAAGCGGCCGGATGTTTGAGACGGAGTCCCGGTACCCGGTGCGACGGCGAAAACTCCCCGCGCTCGCAAGCGGCTATCGGAGGAGCGATGCCTCCGTAGATCAATGCTTTCAACATTACGGCAACGCCGTATGATTCGTAGAAAGCATTACTGAGGATGCAATGACAGATCCGAAAACCAGCAAGCAGAGATGCTCGCGTATGAATAGTCGCTACATTCCCATTGCATCCCCGATGATAGCGAACACATCGTTCATCATCACCATGAACGCCCCCTGGGCCTGCAGATACTGAGCAGCGGCAGGCTTGGTCGCGACCATCGTGCTCAGAGTCTGGAAGCGTCCGATGATGTCCTTGTCAGGCTCCTGCCCGGCGAGCTGAGCAGCCTGGAGCTGCATCTGAAGCTCCTGCATCTCCTTGAGCATGTCGGAAGATTCCTTGTCGGCATCGATGGCCTTCCTCATCCTGTCGAATTCCCTGAATTCACCGGACTCCTTTATCGCCTTAGCCAGGCTGTGAGCCTCGTCGTATACATTCATGTCAGCTACCTCCTAAACATACAGTATCACCGGTATGATGACCGGATTCCTTTTGGTCCTGTTATATATGAACGTCTTCATGTCCGACTTGATCGCTCTTGTGAGCGATGCCTCGTCGGTCTTTCCCTTTGACGCGTTCTTTCCTATCGTGTTGTATACGATGTTGAGAGCGTCCCTGAGAAGGTCCTGATGCTCGTCTACATACACGAAGCCCTTTGTGTTTAGCTTCGGCTCTGTCATGAGCGAGCCGGTCGCCGAGTCGAGAGCCACCGATATGGTGATGAGGCCCGACTGCGAAAGGGATTTTCTGTCCTTGAGGACCACGCTTCCGACATCGCCTATGCCATATCCGTCGACCATGACATCGTCTCCCGAGGTGAACTCCTTTATGATCTCCGCCTTGCGGCTTTCGATCTTGAGAGCGTCGCCGTTGCCTATCACGAATATATGGTTCTTCGGCTGTCCGAGCCTGTTCGAGAGCTTGGCGTGCTCTATCAGGTGTCTGAACTCCCCGTGTGCCGGTATGAAGAACTTCGGCCTGATCAGAGTATGTATCAGCTTGAGCTCCTCGGATGAGGCGTGGCCTGAAACATGTACGTCCATGGTGGACGCCAGCACTACCTCCACCTTCTTCTCATAAAGCTTGTTGATGACCTGCGATATGACCTTTTCGTTGCCCGGGATCGGCGATGACGAGAATACGACCACGTCGTTCTTCTTCAGCTTTACCGACTTGTGATTGTCGTATGCCATCCTCGTAAGAGCGCTCATAGGCTCCCCCTGGCTCCCTGTCGTGATTATCGTAAGGTTCCTGTCGGCGATGTTCTTTATCTCGCTTATGTTCACGAAGGCGGATTCCGGGATGTCGTCGAGGTATCCGAGCTCCCTCGAAAGAGCGAGCACGTTCTCCATGGACCTTCCGGATACCGCTATCCTCCTCTGGTGTTTGATGGATGATTCGATGAAGTATTTTATCCTGTGAACGTTCGAGGCGAATGTCGCGATGATTATCCGCCTGTCGATATTGTCGAAGATCTCGTCTATCGACTCCCTTACGACCGCCTCTGAAGGCGTATATCCCTTTCTGAGTACATTCGTGCTGTCGCAGAGCAGAACATCCACGCCCTCGTCTCCCAGCTGGGAGAATCTGTTGAGGTCTATGACCTTGCCGTCGAGCGGCGAGTAGTCGATCTTGAAGTCACCGGTATGGACCACGTGTCCGCCGGGGAATTTGATCGAGTATGCCAGCGAATCGGCTATGCTGTGATTGGTCTGTATGGCCTCGATCCTGAACGATCCCGCCCTGAACTTGCTGCCCGCTTTGATCACATGGCTCTCGCACGAGAGGAAATTCTCTTCGAGCTTGTGCTGTATCATTCCCATGGCCAGCGGAGACGCGTATACCGGGACGTTCACCTCCTGAAGCAGATAAGGGATGCCTCCGATGTGGTCCTCGTGACCGTGAGTTATGATCAGGCCCTTTACCTTTTCCTTGTTTTCCCTGATGTAGGTGAAATCCGGTATGACTATGTCGATGCCGAACATCTCGTATTCCGGGAACGCAAGGCCGCAGTCTATGATGAGTATCTCATCGTTGCACTCGATAAGAGTGCAGTTCTTTCCTATCTCTTTCATCCCGCCCAGGGGTATTATCCTGAACGGGGCTTTTTCGGCGGTCGCCTTCTTTGAAGCGCTTACCCTGTAAGGCTTCGGTTTTGTATATCTCTTGTTTTTAGTATCAGCCATAATATCGAAGCCGCGCTTATTTTACGACGAAGTTGATGATCTTGTTAGGCACGAATATCACCTTGACCACTTCGCGTCCTTCGGTCGCCTCGGCGAACCTTTCGGAAGCTCTCGCAGCTTCTTCAACTACCTCCTTCTGTGAATCATTCGGCAGTCTGAGTCTGTCTTTCAGCTTGCCGTTTATCTGTAATATGAATTCTATTTCGTCCTTTACCAGAGCCGACTCATCGTACGAAGGCCATTCCTTATTGTAAAGCCTGTCTTCGTGTCCAAGACGGTTCCAGAGCTCTTCGGTGAGGTGCGGGCAGAACGGGTTGAGCAGCACGAGAAGAGTCTCGACCGCATCGTTGAAGAGCGGCAGGTTTATCTCTCCGTTCTTGTATCTGTACATCTCGTTGACGAGCTCCATGATGGATGCGATGGCGGTATTGAAGTTGAATCTGCCGCCCGCGTCCTCGGTCACTTTCTTTATAGCCGAATTCAGCATGAAGCTGAGGGATCTGTCGGCGTCGTTTGCGGCCGCGCAGGAGCCGGACACGCTTTTGTCTCCCCTGATCTCATCGATGTATTCGATGACCAGCCTGTAGACCCTGTTGAGGAATCTGTAGCTGCCCTCGACTCCCTCATCGCTCCAGTCGAGTTCCTTTTCAGGCGGAGCCGCAAAGAGTATGAAGAGCCTTGCGGTATCCGAGCCGTATCTCGCCTGTATCTCGGCCGGGCTGACGACGTTTCCGAGCGACTTGCTCATCTTCGCGCCGTCCTTGATGACCATGCCCTGCGTGAGCAGGTTTCTGAAAGGCTCCTCCTCGCTGCTGAGTCCGATGTCGTGCAGGAACATCTGGAAGAATCTCGCGTACATCAGGTGAAGTATGGCATGCTCCACGCCTCCTATATACTGATCGACGTTCATCCAGTAGTCGGCTTTCTCCTTTGAGAACGGCAGTTCCTCGTTGTGAGCATCGCAGTATCTGAGGAAGTACCACGAGGAGTCGAGGAATGTATCCATCGTGTCGACTTCCCTTCTGGCCGGTTTGCCGCAGCACGGGCACGTCGTGTCGACGAAGGTCTTGCTCGTGGTGATCGGAGACTCTCCCTTTCCGGTGAACTCGACGTCTGTCGGCAGCAGCACGGGAAGATTCTCTTCTTTTTCAGGCACCCAGCCGCATTCGTCGCACCATATCATAGGGATAGGAGTCCCCCAGTATCTCTGTCTGGAGATCAGCCAGTCCCTGAGTCTGAAGTTGACGGTCTTGTCGCCTATGCCTTTCTCATTGAGCCATTCGATCATCTGCGGGATCGCTTCCCTGTTGTTCAGTCCGTCGAACTGCCCGGAGTTGATCATCTTTCCTTCGGCTACGAAGGCCTCCTTCAGATCGTAAAGATCGATCGAAGGATCTTCAGGATCGACTACCGGGATTATATCGAGGCCGAAGGTTTTCGCGAAATCGAAGTCCCTCTGGTCGTGAGCCGGCACGGCCATGATGGCGCCTGTGCCGTATCCCATGAGAACATAGTCCGAGATCCATATCGGGATATCCTTTCCGTTGACCGGATTGACCGCATACCTTCCGGTGAAGACTCCGGTCTTCTCGTTCGTGGTCGAGGTCCTCTCGATATCCGTCATGCGGCGGGCCTTCTCCTGGTATGCCTTTACGTCCGCCTCTTCGGGACGGCCCGCAACGAGCTCGTCAACGAAAGGATGCTCAGGCGACATTACCATGTAAGTCGCGCCGAAGAGCGTGTCCGCTCTCGTAGTGAAGACCTCGAGCTTTTTGTCCGAATCCTTTATCTCGAAATCGATATTGGCGCCGTAGCTCTTGCCGATCCAGTTGCGCTGCATCGTCTTGACCTTTTCGGGCCATCCTTCGAGTTTATCGAGATTATCGAGCAGCCGGTCAGCGTAATCCGTGATCTTGAGATACCACTGGGAGAGGTTCTTCTTGGTAACTTCCGTGTGACATCTCTCGCACTTTCCGTCCACTACCTGCTCGTTTGCCAGAACTGTCTGACAGCTCGGGCACCAGTTGACCGGATTGTCCTTCTTGTATGCCAGTCCTTTTTTATAGAACTGTATGAATATCCACTGCGTCCATCTGTAGTACTCAGGCGTGCAGGTCGCGACCCTGCGGTCCCAGTCATACGAAAGGCCCATGGAGGCGAGCTGTTTATCCATCTCGTCCATGTTGTCGAAGGTCCATTTCGCAGGCTCGGCATCGTGCTGTATGGCGGCATTCTCCGCCGGAAGGCCGAACGAGTCATATCCCATCGGATGAAGGACATTGAAGCCGGCCATCTTCTTGTATCTGGCGATCACGTCTCCGATCGAATAGTTCCTGACATGTCCCATGTGAAGCTTGCCGCTCGGGTACGGGAACATCTCGAGGACGTAATACTTTTCCTTATCCGGATCCTCGGACGTTCTGAAGGCGCCTTCTTCGGCCCATATCTTCTGCCATTTGCTCTCAATCGCGGTAAAATCGTATTTGTCGTTACGCATTTTTTATCTCCTGCCTTTATTTCGATCGCGGCTCTTTCAGTCTACAAGTATCATTTCGCAGTCGTTCCAGATGCGTTCAAGCGTGTACTTGTTGCGGGTCTCTTCAGTGAAGAGGTTCACGATTACATCGCCGCCGTCCACAAGTATCCATCCCGTTTCAGGCCTTCCGTCTCTGCTTTTCGGCTCGTATCCGAGCTCTGCGAACTTATCGTAGACATCCTCTGCCAGACTCCCGAGCTGTCTTTCGTTTCCGGCAGTCGCGTTGACGAAATAGTCCGCGAAAGACGAGTTCTCTGCGATGTCGATCATTACTACTTCTTTTGCCTTCTTGTCGCTGAGAAGATCAGCGATCGCCTTTGCCATTTCTTTGCTTGTCATTCTTTCTCCTGTCCTTTGTTCTTTTTCATGCTGATTCGGTCGATTATATAGTCCCGGGCTTCTATGGTGTCCCTGTCTATCGGTTTTCCCTTGCGGACGAGTTCGTCCACCGAAAATTCCATTATCGCCAGGCATGCCTCGTCGAGGTCCTCGCGCGCGAGCTTCTGAAGCGCCCTGAGGCCCGGGTAGCCTCTGTTGTCTTCGATGGCGTCGGATACGTAGAGTATCTCTTCGGCGGTGCTCATGCCCGCCTTTCCCGTCGTATGGCATCTGACCATGTCGAGCAGTTCCTTGTCATCGACGCCGAATTCGTGCTCGAGTATGGCCGCGCCCACCTTTGAGTGAGCGAGGGATCTGTTGCCGATCAGGCTCTCGTCCAGACCGTATTTTCTGACATAGCGGTCGCTCGTTTCCTGATCGAAGCACTTGGCTATGTCGTGATACCTGCCGGCGAAATCCGCCTTTTCGACATCCGTCCCGTATATCCCGGCGAGCTCGGCTGCCATCTTCTGGACGCCCAGCGAATGGATGTATCTGTATTCGTCGAGATGCTCCTTCATGAAGCGCTCGAGTCCTTCTCTATCTGTACAGTTTATGCTCAATTATGTACTCCTCTGTTTCCGGAAGGACAAGTCCGCTTATGCTTTCTCCTCTTCTGACCTTTTCCCTGATCACGGTAGAAGAGGCGTCGACAGGCGGCATGTCCAGCACCGTGATATCCGCTCCGTAGTCTTTCCGGTATGACTCTGTCTTCCGGAGGCCCAGAGTATCGTCCGTATCGGGCCTTCTGACTGTTATCACCGGATAGTTTCTCAGTATCTCGGGACCCTCATACCACGTGTCCAGCTGGACTATGGAGTCGAAGCCGCATACGAAGTGCAGGATGCCGTCTTCCCTGTCCCTGAAGTATCTGAGAGTCTCGACGGTATACGACGGACCTCCCTTTCTTATCTCATAATCGGATACGCTGAAAGCGGGATCGTAACCAAGCACGGTGCGTATCATCGCGATGCGGTCTTTTCCGTCGGTCACTTTGCGGTCCTGCTTGAACGGAGACATGTACGCCGGCATGAATATCAGCTCATCGAGGCCGCACTGCTTCACCGCGCAGTCTGCAAGCGATACATGCCCTATGTGCACCGGATCGAAGCTGCCCCCGTATATCGCGTATCTGCGTTTCTTTTTCATGTCTTCAGTCCGCATCGCATGCAAGCTCTATGCCGAGTTCTTCGAGCTGCCCCTCGCCTGCAGGAGCCGGAGCTTCGCATACAGGACACTCCGCGTTCTGGTTCTTAGGAAATGCGATGACTTCTCTTATGCTCTTTTCGCCGAGAAGCAGCATCACGAGCCTGTCAAGGCCGTAAGCCAGCCCCGCGTGCGGCGGCGCGCCGTATCTGAACGCCTCGATCAGGAAGCCGAACTTCTCCTCGCACTCCTCGTCCGTGAGCCCGAGGGCCCTGAACATTCTGGCTTGAAGGTCCTTGTCGTGTATCCTGACAGAGCCTCCCCCGAGTTCGACGCCGTTGAGGACGATGTCGTAGGCGTCCGCCCTGAGTCCCAGCATGTCGGTCTCGAGCTTGTCGAGCTCATCGAGCTTCGGCTGGGTGAACGGATGATGCATGGCCTTGATGTTGCCGTCCTCATCCTGCTCGAACATCGGGAAGTCGACGACCCAGAGGAAGTTGAACTGCTCATCGTCGAGAAGCCCCATGAGTCCGGCGACCTTCCTTCTGAGAAAGCCCAGAGAATCGAATGTGACCTTTGCCGTTCCGCTCACGATGAAGACGATGTCTCCGGCCGCGGCTCCGAATGCGTCCAGAACGGCTTTGAGCTCCTCCTCCGAGAAGAACTTGCTTACCGAAGATGAAATGCCCGATCCGTCATATTTGATCCATACAAGGCCCTTCGCGCCGTAATGCTTTACTTCGTCGACGAGCTTGTCGATCTTCTTTCTTGAAAATTCGGATGCTCCTCCCGGAACGCATATGCCTCTGATGTCTCCGCCTTCGGCCAAAGTCTTTGTGAAGACCTCGAAACCGCAGCCGTCGAAGAGGCTGTTCAGTTTTTTAAGCTCCATGCCGAATCTCGTGTCCGGCTTGTCGGAGCCGTATCTTTCCATGGCTTCGGCGTATGTGAGCCTCGGGAAAGGCGTCTCCACATCGATGCCCTTGACTTCCTTCATGACTTTTTTGAGGAAGCCCTCCTGGACTTCGATGACATCATCCACGCCGGCGAAGCTCATCTCGAGGTCGATCTGCGTGAACTCAGGCTGTCTGTCGGCCCGGAGGTCCTCGTCTCTGAAGCATTTGACGATCTGTATGTATCTGTCGGTCCCCGCCACCATCAGAAGCTGTTTGAACATCTGAGGCGACTGCGGAAGAGCGTAGAAGCTTCCGTTATGAACTCTGCTCGGAACGATATAGTCGCGGGCTCCTTCAGGAGTAGGCTTTATGAGCATCGGAGTCTCCACTTCGGTGAAGCCCTGCCCGTCGAAATAATCTCTTGCGCATTTTACGACTCTGTGCCTTACCGACAGGTTTCTCTGCATCTTGTTCTTTCTGAGATCGAGATACCTGTACTTCAGCCTGAGATCATCGCTGACGTTGTCATCGTCCCTTACATATATCGGCGGAGTATCGGAAACGGAGTATATCTCTATGTCGTCTGCGAAGACCTCGATCTCTCCCGTCGCCAGATTAGGGTTCTTTGAACTCCTCTCCTTCACTGTGCCCCTGGTGCCTATGCAGTACTCGCTCCTGAGGCTTTTCGCCTTCTCGAGCACTTCATCCGGAACGTCCTCGTTGAATGTTATCTGCGTGATCCCCGTCTTGTCCCTGAGATCGACGAACACGAGTCCGCCGAGGCTCCTCGCCTTCGCTACCCAGCCGTTGAGCGTCACTTTCTTTCCTTCGTCCGCGAGCCTGAGCTCTCCGCACATGTGAGTTCTTTTATAAAGCATTTGCCAGATCTTCCCTTCTTACTTTTGTCTGTTCGGATGTTTCCATGTTCTTGAGGGTCAGTTCGCCGCTTGCGACCTCATCCTCGCCGATTACGGCGGTGTACGCCGCTCCGAGTTTATCGGCGTATTTCATCTGTCCCTTGAGGTTTCTTTCTTTCGTGTCGATATCCGCCCGTATGCCCGCGCTTCTTAATTCGTGCAGCAGCCTGATGGAATATTCCCTGGCCTCATCGCCTATCCACGCCAGGAATATCTGCGGCTTTTCTTCGCCGTCGAAGTCGTGTCCGCACGCCTCCATCAGCAGCAGCAGTCTTTCCTTTCCGAGGCCGAAACCGACTCCCGGCATCTCAGGTCCTCCGATCTCTCCGATGAGGTGATCATAGCGTCCGCCTCCGCACACGGTCCCCTGCGCTCCTATCTTTTCTGTGATGAATTCGAAAGCCGTCTTGGTGTAGTAGTCGAGTCCTCTGACTATCGAAGGATCGACGACGTAATCTATGCCCATGGCATCCAGATGCGCTTTGAGATCGTCGAAATCCTTTCTGCAGTCCTCGCAGAGATAGTCGAGCATCTTCGGGGCGCCCTTGCAGATCTCTTTGTCTTCAGGAGACTTGCAGTCCAGTATGCGCATCGGGTTCTTTTCGAATCTGTCTTTGCATGTGCCGCAGAGGCAGTCGTAGTGAGGACGCAGAAAGTCCTGCAGAGCCCTGCGGTAGACCGGTCTGCATTCCCTGCATCCCACGCTCGAGATGTGCAGGACCGTATCCTCTATGCCCATCCGCTTCAGAAAATCGTATCCGAGGGCTATGATCTCGGCGTCGGCGATCATCGAAGCGGTCCCGAAGTTCTCTATGCCGAACTGATGGAATTCCCTCAGCCTTCCTGCCTGAGGCTTCTCATATCTGAAGCACGGCGTGTCGTACCATATCTTTGTAGGCTGTGTCCCGGCGTAAATATTGTGCTCGATGAAAGCTCTTACGGTCGGGGACGTCCCTTCGGGCTTCAGCGTGATGCTTCGTCCGCCCATGTCCTCGAAGGTATACATCTCTTTCTGGACTACGTCCGTCGTTTCACCGATGCCTCTGTTGAACAGATCGGTGGACTCGAAAGCAGGTGTCCTTATCTCTCTGAACCCGTATTCCGAGCATATCCGTGCCCATTCCTTTTCAATGTACTGCCACCTGTATGCATCCTGCGGCAGCATGTCTTTTGTGCCTTTAGGCGCCTGTATTGACATCGTTTCCTCCGTTATCTGTAGTATTCATCCTTGCGGGCGAGCATCTCATCGAAGCGCCCGCTGTAAATGCCGTAATTGCTCACATTGGCGATCCGCTCTATCCGGTCTTCTTCCGGGCAGTACACCTTGCCGACCGCTCCGGCTCCCAGACCGATGATCGTCTGCTTGTCCTCCATGATGCGTATATTGTATATGGAGTGCTTTCCCGGCATGCACCAGCCTGTGTTCTCGAGCGCCGCGATCTGGTGCTTCTGGCGGTATATGTAGTACGGTCTGAAGCCCGCTTCGCTCAGCACTCTGCGAGAGATATCCAGCATCTCCGACACTGTCTCTGTATTCTTTCTGTAATAGTCCGGATCGGACTCCTTCAGTCTCGAGCCCCTTTTCACGGAAAGCGTATGTATAGTTATATTGTTTGCTCCCAGGCCGATGATCTCCCTGAGACCGGCCTCAAAGTCCTTTTCATCCTCCTGCGGAAGTCCGGCGATGAGATCGGCGTTTATTACATCGAAGCCCGCTCCCGAAGCCATGCTGTACGCCCTTCTTATGTCATCGGCGCTGTGGTCTCTGCCTATGAGCTTCAGCGTCTCATCCTTCATGGTCTGAGGATTGATGCTTATGCGGCTTATTCCCAGCGCCTTCATGGCGTCGAGCCTGTCCTCCGTTATAGTGTCCGGGCGTCCCGCTTCTACGGTGAATTCTGTCTTTTGCGGATCGATGCCGAAAGCCCCGGTCAGAGCCGTTATAAGCTCTGATAGCTGTTCCGCGGTCAGCGTCGTCGGAGTCCCTCCTCCGATATACGCGCTTTCGATCTTCGTTCCGTGCTCTTTCGCCAGACGCCCCGCATATGCGGTCTCTCTGATGAGATCCTCGAGATACCGGGCCCGGTCTTCAGGCGGAGCCACGTTCGAAGCGAAGCTGCAGTAGGCGCATCTCGTCGGGCAGAACGGTATTCCCGCGTATACGGAGGCCTTCTCCCAGGGCTGTCCTTTCACGTTCTCAAGCTGATAGCGCGCGATATCCGCAAGCAGCGAGGCTTTTTCAGGGCTGACGAGGTATTTTCTTCTCATCTCTTCAGTCATCTCTTCAACAGAAGAGGCTCGTGCTATTTCGAGCGCAGGCTTGAGAGGCCTTACTCCAGTCAGGGTCCCCCACGGAGGTCTGATCCCGGTGATATCCGCAAGCAGACCGTACATCTCTCTTTTTATCGCATCCCTGTCGCCTGACATTCCGGGATTTACGAAAAAACTCTTATCCGGAAGGAGTCCCTCAAGAGAAGCTCCGCTGTACGGTATCACCTCGAATCCGTCGTCAGGCAGGAATTCCCTGCCGAGCTCGAGATAATGGTATTCGTCATCCGTATTGTTGATATAGAACCTATACAAATGGGTTTGCCTTCTTTTCGTAACCGATGGTCGTAGGTCCGCCGTGCCCCGGATACACCGCCAGATCATCGCTGAGAGAGTAGAGCTTTTCAGATATGGAGCTCATGAGCGTCTCCCAGTCTCCGGTTTCGAGGTCGGTCCTTCCGACGCTGAGCCTGAAAAGCGTATCGCCCGTGAATATCTCTCTGTCGGTCGCAAAGCAGATGCCGCCGCCGGTATGGCCCGGCGTCTCTATGACCCTGAGTTCGGTCTCGCCGAGGGTGATTATATCGCCTTCTCTGAGGAGCTTTTTCGGTTCAGGGCAGCCGCCCTTTCTGAGCAGCTCCAGGTCTCCTTCAGGAGCGGCGAAAACCGCCGATGTATATTCGTCCATGTACTGCTGCACGCACAGAAAATGATCCTGATGTGCATGTGTGAGCAGCAGGTATTTGAGATAGGCGTTGTTCTGTATGTCGAATCTGATCTCGGTATCGAAACATCCCGGATCTATGACGGCTTTGAAGCCCGTTGCCTCATCAGTAATAAGATATGTATTCTCTCCGTACATCCCTTTCGGATAACACTTTATCTCAAGACTCATCGTTCTCTCCTTGTTTCAATAATAATTTATCGTTAAGTCTATGTCAGTGAGGTCTGTATACCCTCGTGACTCCCTCCACCTGCCTGAGGCCGGTAAGAAGCCTCTGTATCTGATGCATGTCGGTGATCTCGACGGTCAGCAGGGTGTTTGTGGTACCCGGCTCGCCCGGAGTGAGATTGAGTCCGACGACCTCTATGTCGTTGTCGTCGCATACTTTTGAGATCTCCTTGAAGAGTCCCTTTCGCTCCTCCGACACGACCTGTATGTCTGCGAAGTACTTGCGGCTGTCGCTTGGTGTATCCCAGTCGACCTCCATGAGCCTTCCTTTGTCTTCTTCTTTCAGATTGATTATGTTCGGGCAGTCAGACCTGTGAACGGTAAGGCCCTTGCCCTTTGATACGTAGCCGATTATCCTGTCGCCCGGTATCGGGTTGCAGCAGGTCGCCCGTCTGATGAGAAGGTTATCGGCGCCTTTCACGACTATGCCCGAGTCCGATGTCTGGCTGTTCCTTGTCACGGAACGCTTTTTGATCTCGACTGTTTCTTTCTCTTCTTCTTTTATCTTGTTGTCGGCTTCGTAATACTCTATGAGCTTCTGCCCGAGTTTTGAGACCGTGCTGCCTCCCCTCGATATCTGGAGGAAGAGTTCGTTCACGTTCGAGCAGTTGAAGTCTTTCACTGCTCTGAGGATATATGCGTTCTTTGTAACGAGCGCCGGATCATATCCCTTTTTCTTTATGTAATTGTTGATGTTCGTGCGGCCCTTTGTGACATCGCTGTCCTTGTCGGCCTTTCTCAGCCAGTTCCTGATCTTGTTTCTGGCGCCGGAGGTCCTGCACTTCTTGAGCCACTCGACGCTCGGCCCGGACGAGTTGGCGGATGTCACGATCTCGACGATGTCTCCGTTCTGCAGCGGATGGTCGATGGTCACCATCTTGCCGTTGACCTTGGCTCCGACACACCTTATGCCTATATCCGTATGTATCTTGAAGGCGAAATCGAGAGGCGTGCTCTCGGCCGGAAGTTCCATGACATCGCCGTGCGGAGTGAATACGAACACCTGGTTGTTGAACAGATCGACCTTGACCGTCTCGAGAAATTCCACAGAGTCGTCGGCCTCCGTCTGGAGTTCGAGCGCCTGCCTGAGCCAGGCGAGCTTCTGATCGCTCTCATCCTCGTCGCCGCTTATCTTGCCTTCCTTGTACTTCCAGTGAGCTGCGATGCCGTATTCGGCTATCCTGTGCATCTCGTATGTCCTGATCTGTATCTCAAAAGGCTCTCCGTTGTCGCCGAGCACAGTGGTATGTATCGACTGATACATGTTCGGCTTCGGCATGGCTATGTAATCCTTGAATCTGCCCGGGATAGGCTTCCATCTGTTGTGCACCAGTCCGAGAGCGGCATAGCAGTCCTTGACGCTTCCGACGAGTATCCTGACGGCCAGAAGGTCGAAGATCTCATCTATCTGTTTGTTCTGGACCTTCATCTTGCGGTAGATGCTGTAGAGATGCTTCGAGCGGCCCTTGACATCGTGCTGTATCCCCGCCTCCTCGAGCAGCTGAGATATCTCGTCCGTCAGCGATTCGAGGTTTTTCTCGTATACTTTTTTCTGCTTCGCGACCGCATCCGAGAGCTTTTTGAACTCTGTCGGATACAGGTACTTGAGGGCGAGATCCTCGAGCTCGAACTTGATGCTGAATATTCCCAGTCTTCCCGCAAGAGGAGCGTATATCTCGAGGGTCTCCATCGCCTTGGACGTCCTTTTCTCGGTAGGCATGTATTCGAGTGTCCTCATGTTGTGCAGCCTGTCGGCAAGCTTGATGATGAGGACCCTGATGTCCTTGGACATCGCGAGGAACATCTTTCTGAAGTTCTCGGCCTGCGCGGCTTCGGTGGAGTCGTACGAGATGTTTCCGAGCTTTGTGACTCCTTCGACAAGATCGGCGATCTTTTCGTCGAAATCCTCAACAAGCTGTTCTCTCGTATACTCGGTATCCTCTACCGCGTCGTGAAGGAGACCCGCGATGACAGTCTCGTTGTCCATGCCGAAACCGGCAAGTATCTTTGCCACGGCAACCGGGTGGATGATGTAAGGCTCTCCACTTTTGCGAAATTGCCCGTCATGTAACCTGCGGGCAATCTCGTATGCTTTGATAACGACCGAGTCATCGTACTTAGGATTGATCTCGCTCATATCCTGTATGAACTTTTCCGTAGAAAGGTCGAGGACCTTTTGTACCGCCATCCCGTCTCCTTCGGTCTGTGATCTTATCTTCAGAGCCTTATGCCTTCGTCTTCTCTGCTTCTGGCGCCTTTCTTTCTGGCCTTTTCGGCCTTCTGCCTGTTATCTTCGTATTTCGAAATGCCCTCCTTCTTTGTCAGCTCGTAGAATACCGGGCTGCAGAGGAATATGGACGAATACGTACCTACGAACACGCCTATCATCAGAGGGATGAGGAATCCCCTGAGTTCGGAGCTCGCCATGATGAAGAGCGGCACCATTACCAGGAATGTCGTAAGCGAGGTCATGATGGATCTCGAAAGCGTCTGGTTGATGCTGTCATCGATAAGCTGCACGCCCTGCTTGCGCTTGTAGAACTTGCTGTTCTCCCTGATACGGTCGAACACCACGATGGTGTCGTTGATCGAATAACCCACGACAGTGAGGATACCGGCGATAAACGGGTTGTTTATCGTGATCCTGAATATGGCGTAGATCGAGAGCGTGACCAGCACGTCGTGCGCGAGGCCCGAAACGGCCGCAAGCCCGTATCTCCAGTCCTTGAACCTGAACCTTATGTATATGAGCATGCACACGGCAGCTATGAGGATGGACTTGATGGCGTTGCGCCTGAGGTCCTTTCCTACCGTAGGGCCGAATTCCTCGGAAGCCAGAACTGCTTCATCGTCGAGGCCGTATTTCTCCTCTATGGTGTTGATGACTTCTGTACGTTCCGCGGATTTGAGGTCCTTTATCGTCCTGATGACTATCTGCGTGTTGCCCTCGCCGGCATAGACTATCGTCGGATTCAGGTCATACGAAGCGATCGTGTCCTTGACCTCGTCGATATCGACTTTCTTTCCCATGTCGATCTGCATCATGGTTCCGCCCGTGAAGTCGATGCCGTAGTTGAAGCCTCTGATGAGCCCGAAGCCGAGACCGATGATGATCACGATCGCGCTGATCGCATAGAATTTCTTTCTGTTCTCGATGAATTTGATGTTCCACTTCCAGGAGAACTTCGGAGTGCCGTCTTCCTTTACGCCGAAGAATCTGTTCTTTCCGAATGTCTTGCTTTCGGCCAGCAGATTCACGAAGAGCTGGGTGATGAACACGGCCGTTATGACCGACATGACGGTACCGATCATCAGCGTCAGAGCGAATCCCTTAACGGATGTGGTGCCGAAGAGATAGAGCACGAACGCGGCCACGAGCGTCGTGGTCTGCGAGTCGACTACCGTGGTGAGCGCCGCATGATATCCCATGTCGACGGCCACCTTGACAGACTTGCCCTTGGCTATCTCTTCTCTTATTCGCGTGAATATGATGACGTTGGAGTCAACAGCCATACCTATCGAAAGTATGATACCCGCGATGCCCGGCAGAGTAAGGACGGATCCCATGCCCGCCATGCTCCAGAGCACGAGCTGTATGTACAGAAGAAGCGCAAGGTCCGCTATGAGTCCGAGCATGCCGTATACGATGACCATGAGCACGAGCACGAGTCCGAGTCCGATGGCACCGGCCTTTACCGAAAGCTCGAGCGCATTGGCTCCGATGGTAGCCGTCTGCACCGAAGAGTTGATCTCGGTCAGATTCGCAGGAAGCGCGCCTCCCCTGATGAGAGCCGACAGCGATGAAGCTTCGGTCTCGCTGAATCCTCCCGGTCTTGTGATCTCGCAGGATCTGGAGTTGATCTTCTCGTGCACCGTCGGCGCCGAGATGACCTCATCGTCGAGGCATATGACGATCGCCGTAGGATCTACGGGATTTCCGTTCTCATCCGTCATCGTGGACTGCACCTGTCCGCTGTACGCCTTTTCGGTCGCGTCCGCGAAGAGGTCGCTGCCTTCTGATGTGAAGTCGATCGTGATCTTGTATCCGCCGTTCTGTGTGTCGTTGGCTATCTGTGAATCGCTTATGCCTTCACCTGTCAGAGCAAGAGTGCCGTCCGCCAGGAAGAACTGCAGCTGGGCCGTACGGCCTATCTGTTCGATGGCTTCCTCGGCGTTCTCAACGCCCGGCATCTCGACCCTGATCCTGTTGTTTCCCTCGATGGAGACCTGGGCCTCGCTGATACCCATGGCGTTAACTCTGTTTTCGAGCACGCTCTTTGTCTGATTCATGATCGCCGTCAGCTCAGTCCCCGTCTCAGGGGTATCTGCCTCGAGCAGTACATAGACGCCTCCGTTTATGTCGAGGCCGTACTTGAGTTCCTTGCCGAGATTGTCTACTTTATCGCCGATCCCGGTAAAAGTTACCGTCCACGAAGCGATGAGAAGCAGCACGATCAATACCGCTAATACTTTTCTTCTGCCTGTTTTCATTTCCTTAAAATACCTTTCAGTTTTGTCTTTATTTGTCAAAAAGCGCAAAATACGACAATTAACAATTATTCAATCTATTGTACTCGTTTGCTCTGTTTTTTTCAATGATAATCCCTGTCTGAAGCCTCCGTGAAATGTACTAATTTGAGTACTTTCGTGAAAAAAGCGCCTCCGTCCGTAAACAGAGGCGCGCTGAGAGCGTCAGCAAAGGTCACCTGCCTTTTTTCTCTTCTTCTTCCTGCCGTTTGTGGATGTTGTTTATGTCTTCGGTGCTGCCGCCTCCGCGGTCATCCTTCGCCCGCAGCATCCCTTTGTCGGCCAGTCTCAGAAGAGCGTCCACCACATCAGGCTCAAGCTGTGTGCCTGAGACCTCTCTCATGATTTCCATCACCTTGTCGAAGTTCATCCTGCGCCTGTAAGGACGGTCGGAATACATGGCGTCGAAAGTATCGGCGACCGCAATGATCTGAGCCACCCGCGGGATCTCATCTCCGGACATGCCCTGAGGATAGCCCTTTCCGTCAGGTCTCTCATGATGGCTTCCGGCTCCCACCGCAAGCTCCGGCATGATGCTGATATCCTTAAGGACGTTGTATCCGAGTCCGGAATGCGACTTGATTATTGCGAATTCCTCGTCGGTCAGCTTGCCCGGCTTGTTCAGGACTTCCTCCGGTATGCCGATCTTGCCGATGTCGTGCAGCAGAGCGATATTGTAATATTTCTCGATATCATCCTCGCTGCATCCGAGCTCCCGGGCGAGCATCGAAGTATAGCGGGCCACCCTCATCGAGTGTCCGTTGGTATATTTGTCCTTCATGTCGATGGTCTTCGCGAAGGCCTCGGTGACTTCCTTGATGAGCTGTTTGTTTTCTTTCTCTTTCTTTTCGTAGGCCCTTTTCTGGCGCAGGGTGAAAAGTCTGACCGTCAGCGCCATGAGCAGGCCCAGCGCCATCAGAGCCAGC
>CADBFL010000005.1 GCA_902793875.1 uncultured Eubacteriales bacterium
TGCAAAACTCATCCTTCGTTTCCGGACAGTCCTGTCTGTAATGAGCTCCTCTTGACTCCTCTCTGGCAAGAGCGCTCATCAGCATGGCCTTCGAGAGTATCAGCATGTGCTTTATCCTGAGATTCTCATAGACGGAGAGGCCTCCGTCATACCTGACTGCCTCTGCGGCCAGCTCCTCTGCTTCGGCCAGTCCTGCCCTGAGTCCTTTTTCATCTCTTGCGATGCCCAGCCTGCTGTTCATTATAGCGGACAGCTTCATCAGCATGCTGTCTGCGGATGTTCCTTTGTCCGAAGACTTTGCGGCCGCGAGCCCGGCTTCTGCCTCTGCTGCCACCGCATCTGCATCAAGCCATGATTTTGATTCGCCTCTTGCGCTGCAGGCTTCCGCTGCCCTCCTTCCCGAATAGACAGCTGCCAGAAGAGAATTGCCTCCCAGCCTGTTGGCTCCGTGGTATTTCGACGCGCACTCGCCGGCAGCGTAAAGTCCGTCGATGTCCGTCATGTGATCATCATCGGTTTTTATGCCTCCCATGAAGAAATGGACGGACGGAGCCACCGGTATGGCCTCTTTCGTCACATCGAGCCCGAGGTAATCCATGCAGACATCGTATACCTCCTGAAGGCGCTCATGTATGAGCTTTTCTCCGAGGAAGGATATGTCCAGATATACCTGCGAAGGGCATCTGTACATGCACCTCGACACCACGTCGCGCGGCATCAGGTTGCCTCTCTCTCCGAACTCGTCCTCCATGAAATACACGCGGCGGCCGCCTTCCTCATAATACAGCCTTCCGCCTTCGCCTCTCGCCGCTTCGGATATGAGCATGCGCTTGTTGGGCGTTTCGATCGATGTAGGATGATACTGTATCATCTCGAGATTGCGGAGCCTCACGCCCTGCGTGAACAGCCGTCCCGCAGCGTATCCGTCGCAGAGAGATGAACCCGTGGTCTTGCCGAAAAGCCTGTTCATGCCCCCGGCCGCCATGATGACCGCATCCGCGGGCACCGTCACGATCCTTCCGCTGACGGTCTCAGTGAACACCGCGCCACAGCATCTGCCGCCGTGAATGACAGCGGAATGGAAGTTCAGTCCGATGCGTCTTTCTATCTTTCCGCTTATCTCGTATTCGCGGCACTTCTGTATGAGAGCGGTCACTATCTGTCTTCCCGTAGAGGCGCCCGCATATGCCGTGCGCTTTCTGCCCTGCCCTCCGAACGCCCTCTGGGCGATCTCTCCCGAAGGATCGCGGCTGAACATGACGCCGATGCTGTCGAGCCACCTCACTATATCCGGCGCTGCAGTGCAGAGGCCTCTTACCGTGTCTTCATTCTCAATAAAGCACCCGCCCTTCATCGTGTCTTCGATGTGAAGCTCTGGGCTGTCTCCCTCGCGCGAAGGATCCAGCACGGCGTTGATCCCGCCCGCAGCCATTACAGACTGTGCCCTCTCTGACACATAAGGCGACGCCAGAATGACATGGCATCCGAGCTCCGCCGATCTTATCGAGGCGCTCAGTCCGGCTATTCCGGATCCGATTATCAGTACCTGCATGGTCCCACCTCCGCTATGCCGGGTTCCACATGATGAGGAACCTCACGAGCGCGAAGAACGTCAGCGCGAAGCCCAGGACGCAGAAGGTCCTGGCGGCATAATCGACATAACGCTCCGCCTTCTCCGACCTTATCAGTCCCATGGTTATGAGTGATCTTGAGAAGGAACACTCAAGGTGCGTGTATATCGCGCCGAAGAACAGCATCTCGACGATGAATATGAATACCTTTTTGCCCGGGTTCAGCGGGAGGTTTTCGTAGATAAAGCCCGCGAAGAGCTTGACATGCGGATGCACGAGCAGAAGTATCAGAAGGCCTGACAGCCTCTGCATGAAAGTCCTCTGATTCAGTTTTCCGTATTTTGTGAAGTCCGAGCCGTCATGAATGAAGAACACTATGGCAAGGCTCAGGCAGACATGGATGACGCATACTATGGCGAGCACCCTCGGCGCCTTCATCATGATGTCCATGTTTACCCAGCCCGTGAGCAGATATGCGAGCGTCGTAAAAATGTGCACCAGAAGCAGCGCAATAAGTATCCACGAAGCAACAGCGTTTATTTTCTTTAAAGCCATCTCAGGTTTCCTTTCTGTTATCTCCCGTCCCGTCTTTTATCATCAGTACCCGACCGCCAGTCCGAAGAGCAGAATACCGGATGTAAGCAGCAGATTGAGCAGCTGGAACTTCCAGGAGTATCTGAACCACTCCCCGTAGCTCACATCGGTGATGCCCAGCGTGATCAGAAGCCCCGCATTCGTCGGATATATGACATTGCTGAAGCCGTCGCCGAAAGCGAAGGCAACTATAGCAAGCTGCATGTTGATGCCGAAGAGCTGCGCGAGAGGCGCTATTATCGGTATCAGCAGGAACGCCTTGGCAGAACCCGACGAAATGAAGAAGTTCATCACCAGGCAGATCGCATATATGAAGAGAATGACGCCGGCCTTCGGCATGCCTCCGGCCATCTCCGCGGCCGAGTGCAGTATCGTGTCGAGTATCTTCGCCTCGGTCATTGTGTACTTGATCGAGGCCGCCATGAGTATCATTATGATCGAAGGAGATATCGCGATGATCCCTTTCAGAAAATACTTCCCGAGGTCCTTCGCGCTCATGCCGGAGATCAGAAGCGAAGAGATGCCGGCTGCGAGGAACATGAGCGCCACTATTATCATTGTGTAGTCCTGAAGCGCCGTTATGAAGCCCGAGCTGATAACTATCAGTATGCCTGTTCCGAGCAGAGCGGCAAAGACCTTCAGTCCCCTGTCCATCTTAGGGTCTCTTGCGTATTCCCCTGCGGCTGCCGTCTCATCGACCGGTCTTTCCGTCCTGCGGGCGCGGCTTCTGACAAACCACAGAAGAAGGGCGTATATCAGAACGAACGAGAGCACCCTCAGCCACATTCCGCTGAACATCGGCAGTCCCGCGAGGCCCTGCGCTACTCCGACGGTGAACGGATTCGCTATGCCGGCCGCAAATCCGCAGCCCGCTGCCAGAAGCGACATCGCCACTCCCGTAACGCTGTCCCATCCCAGCGCTGCCGCAAGAGCGACGACTATCGGCGCCATCGGGATGACTTCTTCGAACGATCCCACCAGAGATCCCATGGCCATGAAAAAGAATATCAGGACGGCCATAAGTCTGTATCTCACGCCCCCGAAGCGGTCGACTATCCTCCCGAGCATGTAGTTCATCATCCCTCCCGCGGCAAGAGCGTTGAACACTCCGCCTATGACCAGAAGGAATATCAGGACCGCGATTATCGTTCCGGAGCCATCGGCGCCGAGCACAAGAAACGGCGAAAGCAGCCACTTCCAGAACGGGATGCCCCCTTCGACATAGTGAAAGCCGCCCTCTGTATCTATCATGCTGTGCCCGGCCTCATCGGTGATCCTCGCGTACTCTCCTCCCGGTATGACGAGCGTGAGGATATACGTGAACACCATAAGCAGGAATATGATCCCTATCGCCATGATAAAGGACCTTGCCCCTATGTTGATGCCCTGAGCTTCTTTTTTTTCTTTACTGATGTCCGCCATACGAACTGTCCCCTATACGTGTGTCAGCATGTATCTGTAATAATCGACGGCAGGCACCATATTGTCCGCGTCGAGGCATTCGTTGACGCCGTGTATGGACGCCATCTGTTCATCCGTTATCAGAAGCGGCTGGAACCTGATGCACTGATCGCACAGCCTGCCGAAAAATCTCGCATCCGAACCACCGGTCATGATGAAAGGCGCGCATGTGTCGACGTAAGGAAGCGTTGCCGCGACAGCCTCCTCGACGAGCCTGAACGCCCTGCCGTTGAAATCCGTCACGGCGGATTCTATGCTCTCATCAGTGATCTCGACATCGATGCCGAACTTCTCAGCCGCTTTTGTGATCCTGTCTATCGAATCCATCTTGCCCTGATGATGCGAGCATCTCATGTCTCCCAGCACCCACGCCTCTCTCGGTATTACGTTCGGAGCTTCTCCGCCGCCCATCATCGTGAAGGCAATGGTCGTCGTGACCAGCGAGTTGGCTGTCGGACCGAGCAAAGGCAGAAGAGCTCCCAGAGGTTTTCTCATCTTTCCGGCGTTCTCAAGGATCCTGCCGGTCTTTCCCATGTACGGGGCAAAGCGCCTCAGCATCTCGACGATGGCCGGAGCGAGCTCCACATCGAATACACGGCGGCTGTCGACATAGGCCATGAATTTTCCGAGCCTTACAAGAGGCGTATCCTTTCCCGGCGTCGAAGCGTGGCCGCCGTCCGATCTGGCAGTGAACTTCAGATTGACGATGCTCTTTTCAGCCACTCCGACCATCGCGAAGGTCCCCTTCGCGCCGCTGAGAGGCTCGCGCAGCACGTCGCCTCCTTCGTCGAACACCATGTCGAGGCGTATGCCCTGCTCCAGCAGCCAGGCGGATATCTGATCGGCCCCCTGGCCGTAGGTCTCCTCGTTGCACGCGGTCTCAAAGTATATGGTCCTCTCAGGAGCAAATCCCTCGGCAGCAAGCTCGTCCGCAGCCTGCAGCATGGCAAAGAGACCGCTCTTGTTGTCGAGCGTTCCCCTGCCCCATATCTTTCCCTCTGCCAGCTCGCCGCTGAACGGAGGGTATTTCCATTCACCCGACGCAGGCACCACATCGTAGTGGTTCATGAAGAGCACCGGAGTGATGCTGTCGTCCTTTCCCTTCCACTTCATCAGCAGGGATCCGTCGAAGTCCATCACCTCGCACGCGTCCTTTATATGCGGGAAGAGCTCCCAGAGGAGTTCGCGAAACCTTGCGAAATTCTCCGGATCGCTTCCGTTGTCCGGATCAGACACCGTATCGATCCTTATCATCTTCTGAAACGCTTCGATGTATCTGTCCTGTCTTTCCATGCTCATGGCTGCACTCCCCTTTTTCACTATGACGTTCTGCCGCAGCAGTTCTTGTATTTTTTGCCGCTCCCGCACGGGCACGGATCGTTCCTGCCCACCTTTACGCGTTTTACGGGAGCTTCTTTCCTTTTGCCTCCGGCGCTCTTAAGAGCCATGAGCGCCGCCATCTCATATGAGTCGTGCCCGCGGTTGTCCCTTACCCGGCACTCACGGCTCATCTCCATGAACAGCTCTATGAGCTTAACCTCAGCCTCATCGGAAGGAAACTCAAGCCCGAGGGCCTCGACCGCATCGTTCACTCTGACATGGTCGTTCACGGCCTCATACAGCTCGTGCACCTTCATGCCCGCATCGTCGGGATCCATGCGGAAAGTGACCGCTATGTATTCCTGAAGCTTTGCGTGGGCTTCCCTGCTCATAAGGCAGCCCCTTTCATAGAGCTCTTCGATCTCTTCGCGGGACGGCACATAATACGGAGTGTCTCCCTGTATCTTCGTCTCCAGGTATCTGTAGTAATCGTTCTGCTCGTAGCCGTTCAGCACCAGCTTTCCGTCTCTTTCCGCAAACCACTGAGAATGCGCCGGAGTGGTCCTGAAAAGCTCCGTGACCTCGTCCGTTCCGGCGTTCACGTATCTGACGGAGAAGAGATCCTTCAGAGCATCTTTGCTCATCACGCCGTAGAGGTATCTGGCTGCCTCGAGGCATTTGTACATCCAGTTCCGCTTCTGCCATCTCAGTTCGAGCTCATCGTTCCAGATCTCAGAGTACGTCTCCCTGATCTTTCCGGGGATGATCACTTTGTCTCCCGGCATCAGCATCACAAGATCGTCCTTTTCGAGAAGCTCCGCTATGAGTTTGTCGGTCTCTGCGGTCAGTATGGCTCCCGCCGGTCTGTCCAGCAGGAACCTGAAAAGCTGCATCTCGCTCTCGCCGAGCGCCGTCAGCCTGTCTTCGAATGCCCTCATGTCAGCTTCACTCATTCCGCGTTATTTCTCCCTGCATACAATGCCGTTCTCTTTTCTGAGACTACCAAAAATTACTTATTGATAGTATAATGTATTCATTATGAAAATGACAGAAATACTCGAAAAAGACAAAGAGAATCTCCTTACCGAGATAGCCGGAGCGGGTTCAGCCGAAGCCGCTGTCCCTGTTCTCGAAAAGGAGGTCGACAAGCTGCTCCTCATGCACAACGACGCTGCCGGGAGCGATGCCGAACGCGATGCCGCCGCGCACATCATGCAGGCTGTCCGCCTGTCGCTGCCGATGATCGATTCCATCGGCTATACGAGAGTGTGGGAACGCGGCAAAAACAGATCCCCTGAAGAAGACGGAGGCGGGGTCTCGGTCACATCGATACTGATGCTTCTGGGCGGTGTCGTGCTCATCGTGTACGGCCTCTTCCCTCTCATCATGGCGGGACTCGATCAGACGAAATCGGATGACATGGCTGCTTTCATCGTCAAATGCGTCTCCATACTGATGGGCATGGTATTCCTTTATCTTTCAGGCTCGGTCTACGGCAGGCCTAAAAGCAGAGGAAAGAAAGAGTATCAGGTCGAGATGAAAGTGGATTCCGAACGCATCTTCCGCAATTTCAGGTCTGTGATCATATCTGCGGATCAGAGCCTCGATGAAGTCAGGCTCGCCGAGAAGCAGAGCAAACGCGAACAGGCCGGTCTCATAGACGGCAGAGCCGCGACAGGACCCGAACTGGATCTCTTCTCCGACCTGCTTGCGGCGTCTTACAGCGGAGACCCGGAATATGCGCTCGAAAAGATCGAGGCGATCAAGTACTACCTGCACAGGCAGCAGATAGAGGTGGTCGATTACAGTCCGGAAACCAAAGACTGGTTCGACCTCATGCCGGGCAAAAAGAAAGGCACCATCAGACCTGCCATGACGGCAAACGGCGCCCTTCTCAGGAAAGGCCTCGCTTCAAGCGGAAAATAGCATTTGCCTAGTATTACCGAAAGGTGGATAAGCCATAATGGATCGTTTTTTCGGATTCGACCTCGGTGACGCCGAGAGCGCCATCTCAAGACTTGTAAAAGAAGAACAGAATACGCCTGAAATGCTCACCGTAGTCGGCGAGAAGAGTTTCATCACCGCATACGCCCAGCTGCAGAACGGTGATCTCATCATCGGCGAGAAGGCCTGCTATGCAGACAACGCAGTAAAGAGAAAGCTCCGTTTCAAGAGCCGCTTCCTGACAGACAGATCCAGCGAAGCGGATGTCAGGAGCTTTGCCGCGGGAGTGCTCGGCGAGCTCTACGGCAGCGGAGAACTTGTCAAGAACGAGAACTGCAGCTTCTACATCGGCTGCCCTGCCGGATGGGACAAAAACACCCGTGAACGCTACAGAGAGATATTCGAGAAGGCCGGATATCCCCCTTCAAGGATAATCTCGGAGTCGCGCGCGGCCATGGTCAGCGCGTGCCAGTCGAAGCATCTTCAGGTCGGCGTGGATATACTGTCCAGGCCCGTGCTCGTAATAGACATAGGCTCATCGACTACCGATTTCGCCTACATCATGGGCGGCAAGGAAGTAGAGATGAGGACCGGCGGCGAGGTCGTCCTCGGAGGCGGTCTGATGGACGAGATACTGCTCGAGGAGTCAGTCGCGTCTGCAGGGCTTCTGAAAAAGAAGATACAGTCGGTATTCGAAAAGAGCGAGCCGTGGCGGACATATGCTGAATTCGCGGCAAGAAGGCTCAAGGAAAAGTACTATTCCGACGAGGAGTACTGGAGCACGCACGACTGCCATGAGAGCATAGTCCTCCACTACGATCTTCCTGTCAAGCTCACTCTGAGGATGGACAGAAAGATCGCCGACAGGCTTGTCAACAAAAAGATAGACAAGCTGGGCAGACGCTCATGGAAGGACGTCTTCATCTCGTCTCTCAAGGATGTGCAGAAGAGCATCACAGGCGCGCAGCCAGAGCTCATATTCCTGACCGGCGGCGTGAGCAAGCTTCCTGCCATACGCGACTGGTGCAGCAGCGTGTTCACCGACTCCATAGTCATCGGCGCCACGGATCCGGAATTCTCCGTATCAAGAGGACTCTCCTACTGCGGGCGCATAGATGAAGATCTTTCCGAGTTCAGGGTCGAACTCGATGAGCTGATCGAATCGACGGCCATCGAAGATATCGTCAGCAAGCACATACCTTCGCTTTACAGAAAAGCAGTCGACACGCTGGTCGATCCTATCGTAAAGAAAGTCGCGGTCCCTGTATTCGACAGATGGCGTAACGGCGAGATCGCAAAGCTCGGAGACACAGACGAGATACTTCAGAGCGAGGTAGAACATTTCATAAGGACGGACGAAGCCAGAGAGCTTCTTGCCGGCCCTATCACAGACTGGCTCAAGCCTGTTATCGAAGAACTCGAAGGTCTGACGGTTCCTATCTGTCTGAAACACAGGGTCCCGTACACGGCGCTCAGTCTCAAGTCGTATCTGAACGCCACAGACATAGATATAAAGGTGGACGCAAAGAACATATTCGCAGTCGATGAACTCACCTTCCTTATCGACTCAATAGTCACGGCCCTGGTCGCCCTTCTGATCGCAGCCATCGACGTGATCCCGTTCATGGCGGGCCCTGAAGGAGTGCTTATCGGCATAGTCGCCTCGATAGTCGTGCTCTTCCTCGGCAAGGACAAGATGCAGGAGACCCTGCTCACAGCGGACATCCCGAAAACGATGAGAAAACTCATCCCTAAGGGAGCTTTCAGTTCGCGCACCGAGAGCATAAGCGCCGACATAAAGGAGTCCTTCTACGAGACTCTCGACAAGGAAAAGAGCGACGAGATCAGGGAGCGCATGGTAGCAGAGATAAGCGGACAGATCGAGACTACTCTCATACACATGGCAGAGGTAGTCGAGATACCGCTCGGATAGGAAAGATAAATGAGACAGGGAAGAGCTGAAAGAAACGCAGAAATAAACAACGATACCGGTAAAAGCAGTACTCGCACAGTGCTGCTTTTGGTTATTGTCTTCATATTGCTTGCCGCGGCGGGAGCAGTCGCGTACATGTATAAGAGCACAAAGGACTCGATCTCGCTTGACTTCACCGACAACGATTTCAGTGTCGAATACGGCAGCAGACATGCGGCGGCCGACTACGTTGCGGACGCAGACGGCGATGTCACTCCTTCGAAAAAGATTCTCGACACCGATTCTCTGGGTGAAAAGGAAGTGGTGTATACAGTCTCAAAGCCGATTCTCGGGGGACTGCTGAAGCCTCATGGAGAATACACTCTGCGCTATACTGTCGTCGATACGCAAAAGCCTCTGGTACTGTGGAGCGGCGACGGCGTCATACTGCAGAAAGGCGGCAAATTCAATATATCCGATGTGATCGGATACGGAGATAATGCGGACCGCGAACTCGATGTTAAGTATACGGGCAAGGTCAACATGAATAAAGTCGGGAAATACCCTCTCCGCGTCTCTGTAACCGACGATTCCGGAAACACTGCGGAATGGGCTCTTACGGTCGAGGTCGCAGATGAGATCCCTTCCTACGAAGATGACAGCGAAGGCACGAAGTTCGCTGATTTCGTCAAAGAGAACAAGGGGGACGGCAGGTCATTCGGCATAGATGTATCGTCATGGCAGGATGACATAGATTTTGAGGCCGTAAAGAAGGCCGGCTGCGAATTCGTCATCATAAGAGTGGGATTCTCCACAGGCGACGACGAGATCGCGACCCTTGACAACACATATAAGGAGAACATTAAAAAAGCGCAGGAAGCCGGTCTTAAGGTCGGAGCGTACATGTACAGCTACGACAACAGCGAAGAGATGGTCAGAAAGACCGCGGAATGGACAATAAAGCAGCTTGACGGAGTGAAGCTCGATCTGCCTGTGGCCTTCGACTGGGAGGACTTCGGACAGTTCCAGACGTATAATATGAACTTCAGCGATCTCAACAGGATGTACGATGTCTTCTCTGAAGAGCTTTCGAAGGCCGGATACGACTGCATCCTCTACAGCAGCAAAAACTATCTCGAGGATATATGGGAGGACGCAGACAAAAGACCGGTGTGGCTAGCCCACTATACCGATGATACGGACTACGAAGGTCCTTACATGATATGGCAGGCCAGCAACACCGGCCGCATCGACGGGATCAAAGGCCCCGTCGACATGGATATTATGTATGAGAACTAAGTCCCGGTCCTAAATATTACCGTCAAGATACCTTTTGAGCTCTCTGCCGGAATCGGCGGAGAGTTTTTCTTCGTCAACTCCGGTGATCCTGCCGTGTTCGACGGTGACCTCTCCGTCTATGACCGTATAGTCCACTGCGCCTCTGACGCCGACTGTGCCGAGCACCGACGCAGGGTCATAGCATGCTCCCGTGAGCTCGGTGCGTCCCGAGTCTATCAGGAAGAAGTCAGCGCACTTACCGGTCTCGATCGAGCCGATCTCCTTGTCTCTTCCGAGCAGCCTTGCCGAGCCTATGGTCGCCATCCTGAGTATGTCGTAGCCCGTCGGAGCGTCCTTGCTCGAATTGAGTCTGTGCAGCAGGAAGGCCACGCGGATCTCCTCGAGCAGGTCGGATCCGTCGTTTGACGCCGACCCGTCGACTCCGAGGCCCACAGGAATGCCCATGTGGAGCATCTCAGGGATGCGCGCGATGCCCGATGAGAGCTTCATGTTTGAGATCGGACAGTGGCATACGCCGGTGCCTGTCTCTGCCAGCAGCGCAAGCTCCGCGTCGTTGAAGTGTATGCCGTGGGCATACCATACATCATCGCCGATCCAGCCCACTCTTTCCATGTAGGCGAGAGGCCTGATCCCTTCGCGGGCGATCATGTAGTCCTCTTCGTCCTTTGTTTCGCAGAGGTGCGTATGGAGCCTGACCCCCTTCTCTCTGGCAAGCTTTGCCGACTCCACCAGAAGTTCTTCGGATACCGAGAACGGCGAGCACGGAGCCAGGGCTATGCGCCTCTTTGAGCGGAACGATGTATCGTGATACTTGTCTATCAGATCGATGCTGTCCTTCATGATCTCGTCGACCGTCTGCACAACGCTGTCAGGCGGGAGACCTCCGTCCTTTACCGAAAGGTCCATCGAGCCTCTCGAGAAGTGCATCCTGACGCCGAGTTTGTCAGCAGCTGCCGCCTGGGCGCCGATCAGATCTCCGGCGCCGGCCGGGAACACGTAGTGATGGTCGAAGACCGTAGTGCAGCCGTTCTTCATCAGCTCTCCCATTCCGGTCAGCGACGACAGATAGATAGTATCCTCATTGAGATTCTTCCATATCTCGTACAGAGTCTTGAGCCAGTCGAAGAGTTCCATGTTCTGGACCTTCGGAAGGTTGCGCGAGAACACCTGATAAAGGTGGTGATGCGCGTTCACAAGGCCCGGATAACAGAGCATTCCCCTGCCGTCGATGACCTTGTCAGCATCGCGTTTCTCAGGGCCTATGTATTCGATGAGACCGTCTTTGCAATACAGGTTCACATTCTCATAGACCGTGTTCTTCATGTCGCACGATACGATCGCGCGTATGCCGTTTACTGCCAGTGTACTCATGTTTTCAGTCCTTTCACGATCGATTCCGCAGGGTCAGTCCCTGCGGAATGTGATCTCGTTGTCTGTCATCTCGTCGACTATGGCGAGAGACTCTACCCTGTAGCCCTTCGCTCTGAGGCTGTCGCCTCCCATCTGGAATCCCTTCTCTATCGCGGCGACGCAGCCGACTACCGTCGCGCCGGACTGTCCGACGATGTCTATGAGTCCGCTCAGGGCGCTTCCGTGAGCCAGAAAGTCATCGACTATCAGGATCTTGTCATCTGCAGACAGATACTCCTTCGTCACCACGACATTGTTGGTATCGCCGTGCGTGAACGATTTGACCGGCGTAGTGTAGCAGTCGCCCGAGATATTGGAAGACTTGTTCTTCTTTGCATATACGACAGGCACGCCCATGGCGAACCCGGCGGATATCGCGATCGGGATGCCCGATGATTCGATCGTAAGGATCTTGCTGATCTCATCGTCTCTGAAAAGATCCGCTATCTCCTCGCCTATCTCCTTCATGAATACCGTATCCACCTGCTGGTTGAGAAAGCTCCCTACCTTGAGCACTCCGCCCGGAAGTATGGTCGCCTCAGCCAGTATCTTTTCTTCCATTTTCTTCATGAAGCAACTCCTCTATATTATTTGATATCGTTGTTTGTGCTGCCCTGACGGAACTGGCTCACATCGCCCGTCTTCTCCTGATCAGGATACAGAGGGATGGCAGCGGCGTACAGAGCGGCGCATGTCACGAGGTCCTGCTTCCAGGTGATCTCGTTAGGAGCGTGAGCCTGGCTTTCTGCTCCCGGACCGAATCCCACGCAAGGGATGCCGTAACGTCCCTGGATGGATACGCCGTTGGTCGAGAATGTCCACTTGTCGCAGAGAGGACGGCCCTCTCTTTTGTCCATGGCTGTAGGCGAACCGATCCTCTTCTCGCCGAAGAGAGCCTTGTGGGCCTCGACAAGAGCCTTTACGTGAGCGGAGCTCTCCTTGTTGATCCATGTCGGGAAGTAGCACTCCGTCTCGTATACTTCGCCTGTCCAGGACGGACGGTCATACATGTACATCGATACTTTCACATCGTCTCCGTACTTTCTTACGCTCGGAAGATCTCTGATCTCGTCGAGACAGCTGTCCCATGTCTCGCCGGCCGTCATCCTTCTGTCGATCGAGATGGCGCAGGAGTCCGCTACAGCGCAGCGGCTAGGCGATGTGTAGAATATCTGCGATACCGCGCATGTGCCGCGGCCGAGGAATCTCGCGTCTTCGTAGTGATCCGGATTGAACTTCGGATCGAGCATCTTCACAAGACCGCGGATGGCCGTGCTGTCTTCGCAGCCGTTGTTGTTGAGCTGTCTGACCTCGTCGATGATGTCGGCCATCTTGTAGATGGCGTTGTCTCCTCTTTCAGGAGCCGATCCGTGGCAGGACACGCCCTTTACGTCGACTCTGATCTCCATGCGTCCCCTGTGGCCGCGGTATACGCCGCCGTCCGTAGGCTCTGTCGAGATCACGAAATCGATCTTGCTTCTTGCGTCTTCAGGACCGTCGAAGTACTTGTTCACTATGTACTGCCAGCACATTCCGTCGCAGTCCTCTTCCATTACGGAGCCGACGACCATGATCTTATAGCCCTCAGGGATGAGTCCGAGCTCCTTCATGATCTTTGCGCCGTATACAGCGCTGGACATACCGCCTTCCTGGTCGGATCCGCCGCGGCCGTAGATGATGTCGTCTGTCTCATAGCCCTTGTAAGGGTCCTTTTCCCAGTTGTTGATGTTGCCGATGCCGACTGTGTCGATATGCGAATCGATGGCGATGATCTTGTCTCCCTCGCCCATCCAGCCGATGACGTTGCCGAGTCCGTCGATCTCGACCTTGTCGTAGCCGAGCTTTTCCATCTCGGCCTTGATGCACATTACGACGTCTTTTTCTTCGGCGCTCTCGCTCGGATGCGAGATCATGTCTCTGAGGAACCTGCTCATTTCAGGTCCGTATTTCTCAGCGGCTTTTCTTATAGCTTCATAATCAGGAACCATATCGTTTTACCTCCGTCACAAAATTATTTTTTATTGTATATGAAAATTTTTGTTGCTAAAATTAATTAACTTCTTATATATCACACGAAAGCGGGATATACCATGAAAAACGGGAATGAATTCGAATTCGCCATCCGCATTGCAAAGGGCATAGCCGGCCAGTTCGGACCGAACTGCGAAGTCGTGATACACGACCTCCGCGGAGCCGACACTGAGCACTCCATAATAGCCATCGAGAACGGCCACGTCACCGGCCGCTCCATCGGGGACGGTCCGTCTCACATAGTGCTCGAATCTCTGAGGGAAGACCCTTCGATGATCGAAGACCGCATATCCTACCTTACGAAGACCCCTGACGGCAAAGTCCTGAAGTCAACAACGCTTTTCATACGCGATGACAACGGCAAAGCCATCGGGCTCATGGGCATCAACTACGACATCAGCATGATGCTTGCCGTGGATGATTCCATACGCGTCTTCACAGGCCGCGAGCAGTCCGGAGCAGAGCCTGAAGCCATATCCAGAAACGTAGCCGATCTTCTGGATGAGCTGCTTGAGCACAGCGTCAGGATCGCCGGCAAGCCGGTCGCTATGATGACCAAAGAGGACAAGATACGCGCGATCAGCTTCCTCGACAGCAGCGGAGCCTTCCTGATAACCCGCTCAGGGCCAAAGGTCTGCCAGTACTTCGGGATCTCCACCTACACTCTCTACAGCTATCTCGATGAGATCAGGAACCGCGAAGAGTGATGAAACGCACAGGCAGCGCCCTTTCCGGAGGGCGCTTTTTTATGCGTGTATCCTCGTTCCCGTAAGGCCGTTGATGCCGTCTTTTGCCTTTTCGAGCAGCGTGATGAGAGCTGTCCTGCCCGGCTTGGATTCGGCGAATTTCACGGCCGCCTCCACCTTAGGCAGCATCGACCCCTTGGCGAACTGACCTTCCTCCATGTACTTCTTGATCTCGCTGACGCTGACATCTCCGATCTGTTTCTCATCCGGCTTTCCGAAGTTGAGCGATGCGTTCTCAACGGCGGTGAGAATGATCAGATAATCCGCATCGAGCTCTTCAGCAAGAAGCTCGGAAGCGAGGTCCTTGTCGATGACCGCAGGAGCTCCCTTGAGGTGGTTGTTCTCTGTCCTGAACACAGGGATCCCGCCTCCGCCTGCCGCGATGACGATGTGACCGGTGTCAGCGAGGGCCCTTATGGTATCGATCTCGACGATGGCCTTCGGCTTAGGGCTCGCGACCACTCTCCTGTAGCCTCTTCCCGAATCCTCGATGAAGATGTGGCGTTTTTCCATAGCCTTTTTGTCAGCTTCGGCCTTGGTCAGGAACGGACCTATAGGCTTTGTCGGATTCTTGAACGCAGGGTCCTGAGGGTCGACCTCGACCTGAGTGAGACAGGTAGCGACATCCATCTCTATGCCCCTGTCGAGAAGCTCCTCTCTGAGCCTGTTCTGGATATCATATCCGATATAGCCCTGGCTCATCGCAGTGCATACCGACAGCGGGAAGTGCGGGTGCTTCTCTGGGTTCTCTCTTGAAAGGAGCGTCATGGCGTCCTGTATGACACCGACCTGCGGTCCGTTG
Organism: uncultured Eubacteriales bacterium; assembly: GCA_902793875.1. GTDB lineage: Bacteria > Bacillota > Clostridia > Peptostreptococcales > Anaerovoracaceae > Crickella. The sequence continues at coordinate 15,091 of CADBFL010000005.1, forward strand.
CCGTGGGTGACGACCACTTCATACCCCTCCTCGATGAGATCGGCGATAGGCTTGACCGCCTCCGAGACCGAGATCATCTGCTCGATGAGATTGCTGCCCAGAGCGTTGCCGCCCAGAGCTACTACTACTTTCTTCTTTCCGTTCTTTTTTTCGTTCTTTTTTTCGTTCTTTTTTTCTTCCATCTTGCCTGCACCTTTACGCTCTTATAAACGAACGGAGCCGATGCCGCCCTTCCGGGCAGCACCGCTCCTCAGTATGATCTAGAATTTTTTTCTCGGAGCCGCCTCGCTGTCGAGAGCCTTGAGGGCAGCTACAGGATCCTTCACCTTTGCAAGGAATATCATGGCGGCGATTACATACGGCTTGTTGGACGCCTCCTTGTAGAGAGAGTCGCGCGCATGATCGAACACCTTCGCTGTGACTTCGCCGTGATCGCATGAGATGCCCTGGATGTCTGCCGGCAGCGGATGCATGTAGATGGTGTCGAGTCCGTTCTTTGTCAGCTTCATCATCTCATCATCCACGACCCAGTCCTGATGCGTCGCGTTCTGTGTGAGCAGCTCCTTCTCGAGCTTGTCGATCCCGTTGAAATCTCCCTTGCCGTAGAGGTCCGTACGGATCTCCATGGCGTGGAACGGAGCCCAGCTCTTCGGATATACGACATCGGCATCTTTGAAGGCTTCCTTCATGTCATTTGTGACAGTGAACTTGCCGCCGGATTCAGCCGCGTTCTTCTTCGCGACTTCGATGACATCGTCCATTACTTCATATCCTTCAGGATGCGCGAGCACTACGTCCATTCCGAAACGCGTGAGAAGTCCGATGATGCCCTGAGGTACCGAAAGAGGCTTTCCGTACGACGGAGAATAAGCCCAGCTCATCGCGATCTTCTTTCCCTTGAGGTTCTCGACGCCGCCGAACTCATGGATGATATGGAGAGCATCGGCGAGCGACTGTGTCGGGTGATCGATGTCGCACTGCAGGTTTACCAGGGTCGGCTTCTGCTCGAGCTCATGATCTGCCGCCGCCTGCGTGACAGAATCCACGACCTCGTGCATGTAGGCGTTTCCCTTGCCGATGTACATGTCGTCACGGATGCCGATGACGTCCGCCATGAAGGAGATCATGGTAGATGTCTCGCGCACTGTCTCTCCGTGGGCGATCTGGGATTTCTTTTCGTCGAGATCCGCTACTTCGATGCCGAGCAGGTTGCATGCGCTCGCGAACGAAAAGCGCGTTCTTGTGGAGTTGTCTCTGAAGATCGAGATCCCGAGCCCGGAATCGAAGATCTTTGTGGACTTGTTGCGTTCCCTGAGATCCCTCAGCGCGTCAGCCACGGTGAATACCGCCTCGATCTCATCGTCCGACTTTTCCCATGTCAGGAAGAAGTCGTTGTCATACATGTCGGCGATGTTCAGTTTCGCCAGCTTTTCAGCAAGTTCTGTTGTCTTGGACATTGTTTTCTCCTTTGCTCTCAAAAATAGCTCTTACGTATATCTTCTAAAAAATTTTTTGTTCCCTAAACTATTTTTATTATATACTCTGCATCCGCTTTTTCAATGCTTAATTCGTTGAAATCCCGATTATTTTCCGGATGCCAGCACGCTTTCGCCGCGCTTCAGATATCTGCCGTCCCCCTTCTTTCCGGTGAACCTTCCGTTCCTTGCGATCTCGCTGCCTCTGAGGAATACCCTCTCTACGCTGCCGTCCAGGGTCATGCCCTCATAACACGAGTAATCGGACGCTCCTCTGATGTACTCCCTGTCGATCAGAGTCTTCCCGGAAGGATCTATGATCACTATGTCGGCGTCGGTCCCCGGCTCGAGCGATCCTTTCTGCGGATACATCCCGAACATCCTGCATGGCTCGGATGATGCGTATTTCACGACCTGAGGCAGGCTGATGCGTCCCTTCATGAAGCCTTCCGAGAAGAGCAGCAGCAGTCTCTCCTGCACTCCCGGCGCTCCGTTCGGACACTTTGTGAAATCGTCCTTTCCGTACTGCTTTTCGGCCTTTCCCTCTTTGAAGTGGAACGGGCAGTGGTCTGTCGCCACGGTATCGATGATGCCTCCTTCGGCCAGCGCCTGCCAGAGTTCCTCCCTGTCCCGGTCCTTTCTCAGCGGAGGCGACATGATGGCCTTGAGCCCTTCTTCGGGGTCATCGTACTCGCTGTCGTTCAGTATCAGGTACTGTATGCATGTCTCCACGCCCAAATTAGGCCTCTTCTCGGCTCTTGCCTTCATCACCTCGTGCAGCCCCTCGGCGCTCGAAAGGTGCACTATGTATAAAGGCGCGTCACCGGCCATCGCGGCGATGTGTATCATGCGGTTCACCGCCTCGGCCTCGCACCTTGGCGGCCTTGACAGAGGGTGGTATTTTGCTTCGGTTTTACCCTCCTCCGGGAATTCCTTTCTGAGCCTTGTCAGCACACCGTGGTTCTCGCAGTGCACCGTGATGACTATGCCGGCCTCCTTCGCGGCTCTGAGCACACGGAAGACATCCTCGTCCTCGAGCCTGTAATCGTAGGTCAGATAGACCTTGAAGCTCGTGATGCCCTCCTCTTCCTTTATCTCTTTCATCTCGGAGAAGGTGGCGTCATTCACATGCTGGAACACCCCGTGGAACCCGTAGTCCACGACCGCGTTGCCGTCTGCAAGCCTGTGATACTCGTTCACCTGATGCCATAGGCTGCAGTCCTTCGGCCCGAAGGCCATGTGGTCGACTATGGTAGTCGTGCCCCCGCAGGCCGCCGCGACAGTCCCGTCATAGAAGTCGTCTATCGCGCGCGCAAAGCCGACATCGAGATCCATGTGGGTATGCACGTCGACGGCTCCCGGCATCACGTACATGCCTTCGGCGTCTATGACTTCGGCGTCAGCGCATTCGATGTTTTCGCCGACCTCGATGATCTTTTCATCCTCGATCAGGATGTCTCCTTTGAAGACTTCCGAATCCGTCGCGATCTGTCCGTTCTTTATCAGTTTTTTCATACCTGCTCTCTGTCTCTCTTCCTTTCTGTCAGCTGTCCCTGCAGAATGATTTGTGTATGAACATTCGGTTGAAGAAATGATACACAAGTCTATTTCTTACTGTAATAAGTGTCTTCCATAGGAAGCGAAGTTCTGAGGACTCCGTCTCTCGCGTAGTAGGCTCCGGCGACAGCGGGCGCGGCAGGTATCGTGGTGATCTCGCCTATCCCCTTGGCGCCGTATGCTGCATCGAGCAGCTCCTTCTTTTCTACGTGTATCGCATGTATGTCCGGGATGTCCGTCGCACGGAGGAGGCCCAGCGTCCCGTATCTCGCAGTCGGCACGCAGTCCTCGAGAGGCCAGTTCTCTGTCAGGGCGTATCCCATGCCCATCAGAACTCCTCCTTCTATCTGTCCCGACATCGACAGAGGGTTCACCACCTTGCCGGCGTCGAAGGCCGCGTAGATGTCGGTGACCCTTCCCTCTGCATCGAGCACGGCAACATTCGTGGCATATCCGTACGCTATGTGGCTCTTCGGATGCGGCTTGTCCGAACCGAGCTTGTCGGTCGGCTCAAAGTATTCGTACTCGAAGCTCCTGCCGTTCATCCTTCCGAGAGTCTCCTCAGTGATTCCCTCTTCATCCATGGCAGCTTTCAGAAGCTTTGCCGCCTCCTTTACGGCCTCGCCTGTCACAAGCGTCTGCCTCGATCCGGACGTGGTGCCGGAATCCGGCGCGTTGCCGGTATTGCTCGGGGCTATCCATATCTTCGTGAGCGGAAGGCCGGTAGCCTGGGCGACGTCCTGCACGAACACCGTCTGGCAGCCCTGCCCTATGTCCGAAGCCGCGGTATATATCCAGACAAGCCCGTCCTTTACCTCAAGAACCGCCCTTCCCTTGTCCGGCAGGCCAACTCCGACGCCCGCGTTCTTCATCGCGCAGGCGATCCCGACCCTGTCAGGCGGAGCATCATCGAAGTACGGCTTGACCGCGACGAGCGTCTCCTTCAGCGCTGTCGAGACATCGGCTATCTGTCCGTTCGGGAGTTCCAGTCCCGGTTCGATGGCGTTTCTGTATCTGATCTCCCACGGGCTTATGCCGGCCTTTTCGGCAAGCACATTCAGAAGCGATTCCAGCGCGAACTGGCTCTGGCATACGCCGAAGCCCCTGAAGGCTCCCGCAGGAGGATTGTTCGTATAGTATCCGTGGCCCCTTATGTCCGTGTTATGGTAGTTATACGGTCCCACGCTGTGAGTGCAGGCTCTTTCGAGCACAGGTCCGCAGAGGCTTGCGTAAGCGCCTGTATCGAAATCTATGTCGCAGTCGAGCGCCGTCAGTATGCCGTTCTCATCGCATCCCAGCGTGAATGTCCCCTCCATGGCGTGCCTTTTCGGATGCACCCTCAGGGATTCGCTGCGGCTGAACTTCGCCTTGACCGGCCTTCCGAACTTAATGGCCGCAAGCGCGGATATGTGCTGTGTCGTCACATCCTCTTTCCCGCCGAAGCCTCCTCCGATGAGCTGGTTCTCGACGATTATGCGTTCAGGCGTATCCTCCCACCCCAGCATGATGCTGACCTCATGTCTGGTATCGTAAGCTCCCTGATCGGTCGAGAGTATCTTCACTCCGTCCCCGTATGGGAAAGAGACCGCGCACTCGGGCTCGAGGAATGCGTGCTCTGTGAAAGGCGTCCTGAACGTGCCTGTCACGGTGTACGCGGATTCCTTAAGGGCCTTTGCGGCGTCCCCTCTCACGACATGTCTCTGCTGGCAGAGGTTTCCCGCGGAGTGGACCTTCGGAGCGCCTTCAGCCTTCGCCTCCGCGATGCTCCTTACCGGCTCGAGCTGCTCGTATTCTATCTTTACGGCCTTCTTCGCCTGCTCGAGTATGTACGGGGACTCTGCGACCACAAGGCATATGGCGTCTCCCACCATCCTCGTCGTATCGCCTTCGGCTATCATCACATCCCAGTCCTGCTGGATATGCCCCACCTTGTTGTGCGGCACATCCTCCGCGGTCAGAACGCCCAGCACTCCCGGCAGAGATTCCGCCTTTTCCTTTATGATCTTTTTCACCACCGCCCTCGGATACTGAGACCTGACAGCCGAGCAGTAAGCCATTGGCGGCATGTCCGGATCCACCACGGTGAATATGTTGCAGAGAGGCTCGTCCTTTCTGGAGACTGTCCTTCCGATCCCGGTCAGTCCCTTCGCCGAAGCCTCTTCATATTCCTCTTTCGTCCAGCCGGCAAGCTCCATCATGAGATCCGGTCTGTCCGAAGGCACGAAGTATTCAGGGCCGATGTCGTCCGGGTACTTCCCGTAGCCGAGGACCTTTTTCCTGACATCGATGCGGAACACATTCTGCCCCACTCCGAACTCTGAAGACTTGCCCTTGTTTTCGTAATTCTCTATGCCCGACGCCAGCTCAGGGTCGTATTTCGAACCTACGACCGAGATGAATTCCTTCTGCTCCGGCAGCATTTTTCCCGTGAACTGAACTACATCTCTCAGCTCTTCTTCGCCCCGGAGTATAGCGGCGGCCCTTTTTATGCCTGTGATTATTTTCTTGTATCCGGTGCAGCGGCATACATTGCCTCTGATCGCTTTTTTTATCTCAGCCGTGGACGGATCGGGATTCCTGTCGATCAGAGCCTTTGCCGCCATGACCATGCCCGGTATGCAGAAGCCGCACTGAACGGATCCGGCAGTCCCGAAAGCGTACACGAAGGTTTCCTTCTCGCGCAGGGAAAGACCCTCGACCGTGATGATGCTTTTGCCGGCCGCTCTTTCGGTCGTCAGTACGCACGCTCTTACCGCATAGCCGTCCGCCACGACGGTGCATGTGCCGCAGGCTCCTTCCGAGCAGCCGTCCTTGACCGAGTACAGCTTAAGATCGTCCCTGAGATATCTCAGAAGGGGCTTGTTTTCTTCAGTCGTTCTCTCTATTCCGTTTACAGTGAATGTATAAGCTATTTCAGCATCCTCCTGTATCTACTCCGCAGAGGTGATTATGCCGCGGATATCCCTGATGACCCCGCGCGGGCACTTCACCGCGCACATGCCGCATCCGAGGCATGTCTCAGGGTCTATTACCGGACTTCCGCTTTCAATGGTGATCGATGCCGCCGGACAGACCTTTACGCAGATGCCGCACGAGATGCACGAATTATCGCAGGCTTCTCTTGCGGTCTTTCCGGCGTCCCTGTTGCTGCACTTCGGCCGGATGATATACTCCCTGTTTATGACATCGATGATGTTCTGAGGGCAAGCTCTCCCGCACAGACCGCAGCCCACGCATTTGCCCGCATCTACGGAAGGCGGGCCCGATCCTTCGATATTTATGGCCGCAAGATGGCAGGCGCTGACGCAGGAGCCTCCCCCGAGGCATCCGTATCTGCACCTGCTTATCCCGTCAGGATAAAGTCCGAGGATGGCTTCGCAGTCATTCGGCAGCGCAGCCCGGTCTATCCCTTCAAGCAGAGGGCTTCCTCCCCTGCAGCGCACATATGCTGTTTTCTTGATCCTCTTTGCCATCGTTTCTTTCTTTGCTACAAGCGGTCCCCGGCATATCTCATAACAGCTTCGAGCACTCCTCCGCCAATGGAAAGAGCCTTGTCCGATACGCTCATGTAATCGATGATGTCCCCTCTCGGATCGACATCGCCGGACTTGAGTCCCTTCGTTACAGGCACTCCGTCCTGCAGAAGGCCTCTTATCATGCCGTCGGTCTTAGCCGTCACAGGCACTCCGTCGACATTGCCGACGCGGTCGCCTTCCCTGACGAGGTCTCCTATCTCTTTCTCCGGATGGAATACTCCGTCAGCCGGGGCTTTCAGCAGGCGGTTTATCGTCTGGCCGCCTATATTCCCCGGAACTCCGGTGTTGGCTATCGCAGAGCCTTCCGTTATGACCCTTCCCAGAGTGTGCCCGCGCTTGGTCTCGACGACGGCATCACAATCCGTGCCCGCCGTAAAGCCGGGTCCGACTCCTATCACGAGCGGAGCATCGTCTATATGCGTGCCTGTGTTGACCTTCGCAAGTATCGCGTCGACGACCACCTCAGGCTTCATGATCCCGATGATCTTTGCCCCGGGATCGGGCATGACGGGTATGACTCCCCTTTCAAGGCAGTCTCTGACCTCTTCTTCGGTCTCCGCTCTTTCAGCTTTCACATCTTCGACCTGGGCGCTGCCGAGACGGACCGCTTCCGAAAAAGCGACCGTCCGGCGCACCGCCAGAGGCACCGGCAGATCAGTCATCACTACATCGAAGCGCGAGTGATGCAGCCTCAGAGCGATCCCGCTCGCAAGATCGCCGGCGCCTTTGATAACTATAAGCATTTTTTCTGCTTTCCCGGCCCTGACAGGCCGTCCTCATCCATACTGCCGGATACTATCCGAGCAGATATGAATACTCATTCATTACAGCCTTGATGAACGCGAGCGCTCCTTCAGGCAGGCTGCACTTTGGATCTGCGATATCGTGATCGGCTGTGTTTCCGAAGAGCCTTACGCGCACCTTGCTTCCGCCGAGCGGCAGGAACCCGCTGTTCTCGCTGTCTTTGAAGTCCTCTTCGCTCCAGAAGAGAGTGAATTTGTCCTTGTACGGACGTCCGCTGTACGGACAGAAGATCGCGCAGTTGCCGCACTCGTTGCACATGCCGTCGACGTGGAGGATCTGAGCCTTCTCAAATCCCTTTACGTCGATCGCCACATTGGCTCTGTTCGGGCATACCTGCACGCATGATTCGCATACGGTCGGGCATCCGAGGCATCTAGGGTCAGTCTTTCCTTCAGGAGGATCTGCGAGCACGCCCTTCTTCTCCATCACGGAAGCCTTGTCGAGTTTCCCGCCGAGCTCCGCGTATTTGTCGAACTTCACGCCGGCGATGGCCGAAGCGATGATCTGCGCGTGACCGATAGCCTTGACGACGGTCGCAGGACCTCTGCTGCAGTCTCCTGCCGCATACAGACCTTTGACAGTTGTCATCATGTTCGCGTCCAGCACAGGATGTCCCTTTGCATCGAGCTCTGCTCCGGCGGACTCATAGATGTCTGTAAATACCGCTTCGCCCACAGCGCAGATGACCGCGGTCGCAGGCACCTCGGTGAATTCTCCCGTGCCCTCAGGCGAGCGTCTTCCGCTCTCATCAGGATCGCCGAGCCTGCAGATCTCGCATTTGAGTTTGCCGCCTTCCAGGCCTTCCGGCGCAAGAAGCTCTTTGAACTCGACTCCGTCTTCGAGAGCCATTACCAGTTCTTCCTCATCGGCCGGCATGTTCCTTCTGTCTCTTCTGTATACCAGGCGCACGTTCTTCACTCCCGGCTGTCTCTTTGCGGCCCTCGCGACATCCATCGCAGTGTTGCCGCCGCCGATGACGGCCACGTCGGTACCGAGCTTCACGGAACCCGGAGCAGCCTTCACAGCTTCGAGGAATTCAAGAGCATCGATCTCTTCGCCGTACTTCAGAGCCTTGCGGCCCGGAGCCCATGCTCCTATGGCTATGATGATGTCGCTGAATCCTTCATCTTTGAGTTCCTTGACGGACTTTATCTCGCGTCCCGTCACCATCTTTGCGCCGTACGCAGAGCAGAGTGCGACATCTTTGTCGAGGGCGTCATCGCCGATCCTGAATCCCGGGATCACATAGCGCGGGACGCCGCCCATCTTGTCGTTCTTTTCGAATACAGT